>NZ_JBDJLK010000030.1:0-62294 GCF_039673335.1 Pseudomonas sp. TWI929 | reverse complement strand
GCGCCCCCCCCCCCCCCCCCCCCCCCCCCCCCCCCCCCCCCCGCTCCCACAGTGGGGACCGCGCTGTGCTAGAACGGCAAGGTCAGCTTCAGCCAGTAGGCATCACCCTGGGCGCGGTTGCGCACTTCGGTTTCCTTCGACCACTTCGCCGTCACGAACCACCCCCCCTCGCCGCTGTACTTGATCGATGGGCCAATGGCAAAGCTGCGGCCCTTGTTGTCTTCGATCCGCTCGCCATCCTGGTTGTCATCAGTCGTCTGCCGGTAGTAATACCCCCCTACCCCCACTACCCAGCCATTGCCCAACCCCCAGCCCATGGCATAGTCCACATGAAACTCCTGCCCCGAGCGGTAATCGGTGGCCGGGTTGCGCCGGTTGAAGTCGTACATCACCTTGGCATCCAGGTTGAGCCCGGCCGGGTCGACGTAGCTCATTGCATACACCGGCTCGAACACCCAGTAGTTGCGCCCGGGGTTGGCCAGGTCGTTCTTGTCGTAGCGGCCCGTGGGGGCAATCATGTCGAAGGCCAGGATGCTGTGGAACTTGTCGCTATGGTGAAAGCCCAGCGCCGGGCCGAAGATCACGTCGCCCAGGCCGCTGTTGTGCTGCGACTGGCCATTGAGCGAGACCTTGACGTCCACCAACGGCACGATCGCATGCAGCGCCAGGCTGCCGCCCAGCAGCGTGTAGTCACTCACCCAGATAAAGCGCGGCACGATGGCGTTGGCGCGCACGCGGAAGTCCACCGGCAGCTTGCGCCCGTCGTTGCCGCGCAGGTTGTCGGCCTCGTAGTGGTTGACGAACAGTTGGCCATAGTAGCCCGGCGGCGGCATGGCGCCAGACATGTAGTTTTCGGCCCCCAGTGGGTACGAGGTGCCGCCCCCTTCGGTAGCATGGGACAGGTTGGCAGCGCCGAACAACGAGGCGCACACGGCAAGGCGAAGCAGGTTCGCGAGGGTCGGGTTCATCGGGTCAACCTTTTTTGTTGTTATCGGTCGGGTGCACACCGGCCCCCCGCGTTCGGGGAGCCGGGTTCGAATGTGCTCAGATGCGCTTGAACAGGGCCGAACGCTGGCCTTCTGCGGCACCATCGGCTGCGCTGTAGAAACGCTCCATGAAGATGTCGCGTTCGAACAAGCGGCCCTGCATCAGGCAGGTGATGGCTGCATCGATCATGGGTGGCGGGCCGCACAGGTAAGCCTTGTGGCCGTTGAAGCGGCCGTCGAAATACTGCCTGGCTGCGTCGTGCACATAGCCGCGCACACCTTGCCATTGCGGGTCTTCCGCGGCCTGGCTAAGGGCCGGTACATAGCTGAAATTGGCATGCTGGGCTGCCAGCGCTTCGAACAGCTCGCGGTTGTACAACTCGGTACGGGTGCGGGCGCCCTGGAACAGGGTGATACGCCGGGTGTCGCCACGCGCCAGCAGGTCGAGGATCATCGACTGCGGGCTGGACAACCCCGAGCCACCGGCGATGAAGATCAAGTCGCCCGGCTGCGAGCTGCGCACGAAGAACTGCCCGTATGGGCCGGACAGTTCCAGCGCATCGCCGACCTTGAGCTGCTGGTGGATATGCCCGGTGGCCACGCCACCTTCCACCAGGCGCACGTGCAGTTCCACCTCGTCGGCCTGGTGTGGCGGGTTGGCCAGGGAGAACGCGCGGGTGCCTTCGATACCCGGCAACTGCAGGTTTACGTACTGCCCGGCCTGGAAGGCCATTGGCCGGTCCAGCTTGAGGTGCACGCCGCGAATGGTCGGCGACAGCTCCACCAGTTGGGTGACCACTGCACGGTAGTCCTGCACCGGCAGGCCGGCGAAGTCCGGGTCGACATCGATGTCGGCTTCGATAACCAGGTCGCTCTGCGGGATGGCACAGCAGGCCAGCACCTTGCCTTCGTCGCGCTCCATGTCCATCAGGGCGAATGACGAAGCGGCACCCAGGTCAACCTCGCCTTCCAGTACCTGGCACTTGCAGGTGGCGCAGGTGCCGTGGCCGCAGGCGAAAGGCAACCACACGCCCTGGCGCAAGGCGGCCTCAAGAATGGTCTGCCCCTCCTCTACTTCAATCTGTTCGCCGGTGGGTTCGATGGTGACTTGATAGCTCATGGCGGCATTCCTCAGTTGTGGCTGCCGCCCAGGCCTTCAAGGCCAGGGGTGTGCAGGTGCAGCAAGCTTTTGTGGGCAATACCATTGGCGGCCAGGCCTCGGGCCAGGTCGGGCGTGAACGGCTGCTCGTCGAGGCGCCAGCGTGCGGCGGCAAAGTCGACCTGAGCGGCATCCGGGTGCAGGGCAATGGCCGGTTTGACCACCTGCTCGATAAAGGCGGCAAAAGGCAGCGCCGGGTCCACCGGCAAGGTAAACGGTGCGCAGAACAGCAAATGGTTTTCCCAGCACAGGTACACCAGCTGGGCGCCGTGGAAGTTGGCCTGGCGGTCCAGGGGTTGGGCGGTGTAGCTGCCGATGGCGGTCACGGGCATGGCAATGTTCCTCTTGTTCTTGTAGAAGCCAGGGCGCGGCAAGGGCGCCCTGGCGCATCGGCGCGTCAGCCGACCTTGCGTTCGGCGCCCTGCAGCGCCTGCCAGCGCTGCTGCTCGGGCGAGCCCTGGTACTCGAAGTTGTCCTGCCCGGGGGCGATGTTGTAGTAATCGCGCACCACCGCCTCGACATCGGCGCCACCGCAATTGCCCTGCAGGATCTGGTGCACCGGCAGCCAGGCCTGCACATACTTTTCCGGCTCGTAGGCGAAGATGTCGCAGCAGCCATCGGAGCAGAAGTGGTAGCGCTCACCCTCATGCACCAGGCTGCGGTGGCTCGGTTGCGTGGGTGCATCCGGCTCGGTAAAGGCCAGTGGGATCTGGCAGATCTGGCACAGCATCGGTAGCGTCGGGTTGTAGAAGCGCTCGCCGCGCGCCTGCAGCTCGCGCCAGTGCTCGTAGCGTGGCCGGTAGTAGCGGTCGAAGGTGTCCGGGTACTTGGCCGACAGCCAGTCCAGTTCCTCGTCGGTGGGGATCCATGTATGGAAGTTGGTGGCCTGGCTGTACTGGTAGAAGATCGACCAGGCCTGGTGGCTGATGTGTTCCTTGCCGATGGTGGTCTGCTCGACGTACTTCGGCGGGCGAATGCCGTAGCGTTCCAGGTCCTTGAACAGCGCACCACCGGCCTGTTCGAAGTACACCTCCCAGGCCTCGGCCCAGGACATCACCTTGTTCGGCAGCATGTAGTCCATCATCATCCCGACCAGGGTCAGCAGCCGGTAGCCGCGCCAGAACCACTTGTCGATCCAGCGCTGCACGATCGGCACGTTGTCCTCGTGCTGCTCCAGCAGGAACTTGATCACCTCCAGGCCCAGGGTCATGTGCCGGGCCTCGTCGGACTGCGCCGAGAAGCCGAAGGTAACCGTGGCCATGTCGCCGTTGAACGCCGCACCGGACATGAACGGCACGAACAGCAGGTTGGTCAGCACGTACTCGAACGAGAACGAAATGGCCGTGAGGAACTCGAACGGCCCAGCCGTGCGCGCATCCTCGAAGAACGATTTGGGCACCGACAGGAACCACACCCGGTCGTGCATGTGGGCAAAATCATGCAGGCCGTTGAAGTGCTTGTTGTAGTGGCTCATGGCGTGCACCTGGGTCTGCACGTGGCGCAGCTCGTCGATGGCCTGCATCTGGCAGGCTACCCGCGCGCCGGCGCCGCCAAAGTGCCGGCCAACCCGGGCAAAGCCTTGGTAGGCCTGGTACTCCAAGGGCGTGACGCCGCTCAGGAACAACTTCAGGGCATTGACGTAGCGGGCATCGGAGATGTTCTGGTGTCCGTTGTTCTGGGCAAACGCATCGAAGATGGCGTACAGCTTCTTCTCTTTTTCGGCCTGGTATTTCCAGTAGGCGTCCATGGTCAGGCGGAACGGGTCTTCCCACTTGTCCCAGTCGGTGATCTTGATGCCTTCGAACCGCTCGTAGGGGTAGATGTCGTCCTTGCTCTGGTAGCTTGGCTCCCAGCCCAGGTCTCGGGTCAGGCAGCGGTACTTGTCTTTCTGGTTGAGGCGTTTGGCGGCCATGGTGGTCTCCGGGTTCTTGTCGTTATGCGGATCAGTTCCAGTGCAGGGCGAAGCAGTCTTCGTCTTCCTCGACGTTGCCGCCGAGGGTGATCACGTCGATCAGCATTTCCTGCACGTCCCATTCACGGCCGATTTTTTCTTCCACCGTGGCGCGGTGGATTTCCAGGCGCCCTTCGGCCTGCACACGGATCATCGCCGGCTGGTGCTGCACCTGGGCGTGCGGGTTGTCCTGGGTGATGGCCTCGACGATGTAGCGGGCGCTGTCGTTGTCCTGGAAGGCGATGTAGACGAGGGAAGTCATGCGGCGTCTCCACTGAGGCCGAGTTTTTTCAGGCGTGCACCAAAGGCGCTGTCGATGGCATCCAGCGCTTCGCGGCCAGGGCCGGCTTCGGCCAGCGGCAGCAGCGCTTGCACGGCGCGGCCGCGCCATTGGCTTACCCAGCCCTCGATCAGCTGGCAGTTGTGTGGGCTTTCGACGACGGCGGTCTTGACCAAGGCATCGACCCAGCGCTGGCTCTCGGCGAACCACAGGCGCATGAACTCGGTGAGCATGCCCAACTGCCCTGCCCCGGCCGCCACCAGTTGCGCGTCGAAATGCTCGAACAGCAGCGGGTACAGCAGGCCGTCGCTGACCAGGTTCTGCGCCAGGCTCAGCTCGAACCAGTCACGTACTACCAGGCTGTCCTCAACGTAGCGGCGCAACCCTTGCCAGGCCGGCTCGTCCAGCCAGCGTTGCTTGGCCTCGGCCAGCAATGCCAGGCCGTCGTCCTCCAGCAGCAGGCCGATGCGTGACAGGTACTGGGCAATGGCCAGGCGGTCCATGGCATGGAACATGTGCATCTGGGTGACGCTGGTACCAAAGGCATCGGCGGCAATGCCGCTGTTGTTCATGTTGGCGCCCAGTTCGGCGTGGCGCAGCGGCAGCAGCAGGCGCGCAACCAGGGCACGGGTTTCGGCCGGCAGGCTGGCCAGCAGCTCGCGCTTTTCGCAGAAGGCAAAGCTGTGCTCGGCGTTTTCCTGCATGCGCGCCCGGGCCTGCACGTAGGTGCCGTAGTAGTACTGGCGCGGGTCGCTGACGGCGTACCAGTCGGCCATCAGCACGGCGGTGCGGCTGGGGTCGTTGAGCAGCTTGTCGGGCTGCCACAGCGGGCGGTAGTGGAAGTTGCTGGCGGCCTCGATGTCGAAGCTGGCTTCCTGGTAGCGGCTGGCCGGCTTGTCACCGAAACGCCGGCGTGTGTGGCTGAAGGTCTGGCGGATCGGCTCGACCGTGGCCGTCTTGATTTCGATACTCATGCAAGGCGTCCTGTACTTGTTGTTGTGGGGATGCAATGCGCCGGTCAACGGCGCTTCAGTCGTCCGCGTCGCGGCCTTCGCCGTAGCGCCACTTCTGCATGTCGGCATCGACGGCAGCGGCCATCGCGGCATCCATGTGGCGCACCCGGTTGCTGGCGCAGAAGCTGGCAAAGGCGCTGCGCGGCAGGACCAGCTCGACGAACAGGTCCGGGTAACCGATGGCAAAGTCGAACTCGACAAAGGCCGCGTCCGGCTCGCTGCGTACGCGGACGTAGCGCGGCATTTGCTCGAAAGGCGTGGTGGCTGGGGTCATGCGCTGGTGCTCCGGTTGGACGTGCCAAGGGCTAGAGCAACGGCTGTGCCAGGCGCTTTTCAATCGCTAAAAATAGAACTCAACTCATTGTTTTTATTAGGTTTTAAATTTTCATATGGTTGCTCAGGCACGGCGCTGCGAGCGCGCCGCTGCCTGCTCGTTTGATCATTTGCTCAATCGCCCCAGTGCACTTCGAGCAAATGACCAAGGTGGCCAGCGATTGACTTTTGCGCAGGTTTCAGGCGGTTTAGAAAGAGAACGACCCGTGCCTTGCCTGCACACCGCGGTCGTTTCGGCGCGCCCAGTAAACCCGCCTTGCCTGAGCGGGTGCGCGCCGGTTCCCCATACAACTACAAGCAAGGGGCGCAAGCGAATGATTACCCAGTACAGGGCGCCGGAACCTGCACCGGCGCTGAAGGACCTGACCGAACGGGTACGGTTCGAAGGCACCGAAGGCAAGATCTGGCTGGACGAGCAGCGCATGCTGCTGGTGCAGGCCGCGACCATGGCCAGCATGCGCCGCGAGCTGATCGAAATGCTCGGCGTGGAGCGGGCCAAGGGCTTTTTCCTGCGCCTGGGCTACCAGTCGGGGCTCAAGGACGCCGAGCTTGCGCGCAAGCTGCGGCCCAACGGCAACCCGGTGGAGATGTTCTTCATCGGCCCGCAGCTGCACTCGCTCAAGGGCATGGTCAAGGTGCGCCCGCTGCAGCTGGAAATCGACCTGGACAACGGCCACTTCTACGCCGACATCGAATGGCAGGACTCTTTCGAGGTGGACAACTGCCAGTCCGAAGGCCTGCATTCCGAGCAGCCGGTGTGCTGGATGCTGCTCGGTTACGCAATCAGCTACAGCTCGTTCTTCCTCGGCCGCCAAGTGCTGTACAAGGAGGTCAGCTGCCGTGGCTGCGGGGGCAGCGAATGCCGCATCATCGGCAAGCCGGTCGAGCAATGGGACGATGCCGAGACCTTCCTGCGCTACTTCCAGAGCGACCCGGTGATCGACGAGCTGCAATCGCTGCAGTTGCAGGTAGCCAACCTGCGCCAGCGCCTGCAGTACGAGTCGGGGCAGTTCTACGGCATCGGCCAGTCGGCGGTGTACCGGCGCTGCTGCGCGCTTACCGACAAGGTCGCCCCGGGCAAGGCTTCGGTATTGCTGCTGGGTGAAACCGGGGTCGGCAAGGAAGTGATCGCCCGCAGCCTGCACCTGCGCAGCGAGCGCGCCGGGGCGGCGTTCGTGGCGCTGAACTGCGCAACCATTCCACCGGATTTGATCGAAGCCGAGCTGTTCGGTGTCGAGAAAGGCGCCTACACCGGCGCCCAGCAGGCGCGCATGGGCCGCTTCGAACGGGCCAACGGCGGCACGTTGTTCCTCGACGAAATCGTCGAACTTACCCCGCGCGCCCAGGCCAGCCTGTTGCGCGTGCTACAGGAGGGCGAGCTGGAACGGGTGGGCGACAGCCGCACGCGGCCGGTGGATGTACGGGTGATCGCCGCCACCCACGAAAACCTCGAGCAGGCAGTCAAGGACGGGCGTTTCCGTGCCGACCTGTTCTACCGGCTGAACGTGTTTCCGGTGCATATCCCGGCGCTGCGCGAGCGCCGCGAAGACATCCCGCTGCTGATCGAGCACTTCCTCGGCCGCCTGCACCAGAGCTATGGCAAGAAAACCCGTGGCCTCAGCGACCGCGCCCTGCAGGTGTGCCTGCAGTACGACTGGCCGGGCAACATTCGCGAGCTGGAAAATCTCATGGAGCGTGGCGTGATCATCACCGACGAGAACCAGAGCATTGGCCTCGACGCACTGTTCCCGCATGCCCCGCCGGCCACCGACAGCATCGGCCTGGGCAGCGATGGCCGGCTGGTAGTGGCCAGTGACCAGGCAGCGCCTGGCTGGGTGGCGCAGATTCTCGACAGCGGCACCGGCCTGGATACCGTCGAAGAGGCGCTGATGCAGGCGGCCATGCAGCGCTGTGGGCAGAACGTTTCCGAGGCCGCACGCCTGCTCGGCATGACCCGCCCGGCCCTCGCCTACAGGCTGAAAAAGGCGCCCGACAAGCCTTGAGCATTTGCGCAATGGCACTGGCGCGGGTTGATCAAATGATCGAGCGCGTGCCAGCTGCCGCTGGCTGGAAAAACACCAAAGCCTTGGATATCAACGGGTTGCGAACATGGCATCGCATTTGCTGTAGGCCTTGAACCGCAATAACAACAACGACCGGTGAGGCGACCATGACTGTAGCGATTTCCCATTCCCCCGAGGTCCAGGCCTTCTTCGCGAAGGCGGCAGGCATTGGCAACGATCAGGGCAACCCACGCCTGAAACAGATCGTGCTGCGCATCCTGCAGGACAGCGCCAAGCTGATCGAGGACCTGGCCATCAGCGACGACGAATTCTGGCAGGCGGTCGACTACCTCAACCGCCTGGGCAGCCGCAACGAAGCCGGCCTGCTGATGGCGGGGCTTGGCCTGGAGCACTTCCTCGACCTGCTCAGCGATGCCCGCGACAGCCAGGCCGGGCACAGCGGTGGCACCCCACGCACGATCGAAGGCCCGCTATACGTGGCCGGTGCACCACTGTGCGAAGGCGAGGCACGACTGGACGACGGCCGCGACCCAGGCCAGCCGATGCTGCTCGAAGGCCAGGTGCTGGGCCTGGACGGCAAGCCGCTGGCCGGGGCCATCGTCGACGTGTGGCATGCCAATACCCAGGGCCTGTATTCCTACTTCGATTCCAGCCAGTCGGAATACAACCTGCGCCGGCGTATCCGCACGGATGCCCAGGGCCGCTATCGCGCCCGCAGCATCGTCCCCAGCGGTTATGGCTGCCCGGCCGATGGCCCGACCCAGGCCTGCCTGGACCTGCTCGGCCGCCATGGTCAGCGGCCAGCGCATATCCACTTCTTCATCAGCGCACCGGGGTACCGGCACCTGACCACACAGATCAACCTGGCGGGGGATGCGTATTTGTGGGATGACTTTGCCCATGCCACACGCGATGGGTTGGTGGGTGAGGTGGAGCAGCTTGAAGGTGCAGTAGCGCGGGTGGTGTTCGACTTCTGCCTGCAACCGGCTGTCAGTGCCGATGATGAACAGCGCAGCCAGCGGCCGCGGGCCTTGCAAGCGGGTTGAGAGGGTTGGGGCCGCGCTGTCGCCCAGTGCACTCAATTGGTAAGCACGACGCGGTCACTGTGGGAGCGGGCGTGCCCGCGAAGAACTCGACGCGGTGTCTGGCACCGGCTGCGCCGGTGTTCGCGGGCACGCCCGCTCCCACATGGTCCCTGCCAAGTCAATGAGTTATGTGCCGTTCTATCAGAGCTGCGATTGCAAACCCTGAAATACTTTGCATACAATGCGAACCATTAGCATTTGCGAATATTTTTAGGCGGCATGGATGAGCACCCCGGATCTAGCCTTCACCTCTCAAGTCAGCCAGCTATATCGGGCCCAGAGCAAATGGCTGCATAACTGGCTGAGACCACGGGTGAATTGCAACCACCTGGCTGCCGACCTCGTCCAGGATGTGTTCGTGCGGGTGATGTCTGCCGCCGACGCCGCCGTTAAGCTCGAGGCCGTGCGCGAACCCAAAGGCTACCTGGCAACCATCGCTCGCCGCCTGATGATCGACCACCTGCGCCGCGTGCATCTGGAAAGGGCTTGGTTGCAGGTGCTCGCCGAGCAGCCAGAAGCACTGGACATCTCCCCTGAACAACGCTTGGCCCTGCTGCAAACCTTGTTCGAACTCGACGCCATGCTGGCCTCGCTCGGGCCCAAGGTACGTGAGGCATTCCTGCTTTCGCAGATCGATGGCATGCCGTACAGACACATTGCCACCCAGCTGGGTATTTCCGAAGTCAGTGTGCGCCGCTATGTAGCCAAAGCGGCTGAACATTGCATGATCTACAGCCTTGGCCACGGCCAGTGAGCGCCAGCCTGAATGCCGAGCAACTGGCTTCGCTGCGCCAGGCCGCGCACTGGTTCAGCCAGCTCAACAGCGGTGAGGTGCAGGCCAGTGATTACTCGGCCTGGCAGCTGTGGCTGAATGCAGCACCAGTCAATGCCTGGGCCTGGCAGCAGGCCGAACGCCTGCAAACACGTATGACAGCGAGCGAGAACCCAGCTTCGGCACGCGTACTGGCGCTGGCAGCGAATGGCCGGCATGCCAGCCGGCGGCGGGTGGTCAAGGCCGGCCTGGTGCTTCTGGGAGGCGGCGCCCTGGGCCTGGGTGGCTATCGGGAAATCAAACAGTCACCGCTGCTGGCAGATATGCGTACCGGGGTGGGCGAACAGCGTTCGCTGGTGCTGAATAATGGCACTGCGCTGATGCTCAATACCGCGTCTGCGCTGGATGTAGATGACCGGCGCGACGCACCATGGCTGCGCTTGCGCCAAGGTGAGCTCATGGTCACTGTGCCAGCGCGCCAGACCTGCAGGGTCATTACCGGAAATGGCACGATCGACGCGGGCGAAAGCCGCTTTGCCGTGCGGCTGCTCGATGGCAGCAGCAGCCTTGAAGTATTTGGCCAGCAGGCACAGGTGACCCTGGCTTCTGGCCAAACCCTGCAGGTAAACAGCGGCCAGCGCTGCCAGTTCAATGACCAGGGTTTCTCCTCGCTGGAAACCAACGCGCTTGCAGCTGACGCTTGGGGCCGGGGCCTGCTGATTGCCAACGACCAGCGCCTCGACATGTTCATCAGCAACCTCTCACGCTACCGGCCGGGCTGGCTGCGCTGCGCACCTTCCGTGGCGGCGCTGCGCATCAGCGGCACCTACAGGCTCAATGATACCGACCAGATCCTGCGGGCACTGGCCACATCCCTGCCGGTGCAAGTGCACAGCCGAACCCGCTTCTGGGTAACGATCACCGCAGCGTAAATAAATACTCGATACCTGATCACTTTGGCGCGCCTTATCCGACTCATAGGTAACCCGACACTTACCTATCAGAGAAACGCAAAGATGACCCGCCGCTTCAAACCCAGGCCTTTCACTGCGCCAGGCCTGCGCACTTGCCTGATGCTAGCTGCCCTGCTCGGCGGGCCTGGCGCTGCCTGTGCCAGCCAAGCCCATGATTACCACCTGCCGCAGGGCGACCTGGGCGAAGTACTGACGCAGTTCGCTGCAGAGTCCGGCATCGTGCTGTCGTTCGACACCCAGCTGACGCGCGGTAAACGTTCGCCGGCGCTCGACGGGCGCTATGGCATCGACCAGGCGCTGCAGATACTGCTGAGCGGTACCGGGCTGCAGGCCACTCGCGAGAGTGACGGGCGCTATTCGTTGCTGTTGACCACCCGCCAGGGCGACGTGGTGGAGTTGGCCCCCAGCCGCATCGATGGCCTGGGGTTGGGTAATGTCACAGAGGGCACCGGCGCCTACACCACCGGTGGTTCGACTACGGCAACCAAGTTGCCACTGACGCTGCGTGAAACGCCGCAGTCGGTCAGCATCATTACCCGCCAGGTGGTCGACGACCACGGCTCGCAAGACATCGGTGACGTACTGCGCAATACGCCCGGGGTTTCGGTCCAGGCCTATGACAGCGAACGCATGGAGTATTCCGCGCGCGGTTTTGCCATTACCAACTATCAGTACGATGGCATCAACACCATCTATGACGGGGTGTACGATGAGGGCGTGACCCACGTCGACATGGCCGCCTACGACCGCATCGAAGTCATCAAGGGTGCGACCGGCCTGATGACCGGCTCTGGCGACCCGTCTGCCACGGTCAACCTGGTGCGCAAGAAGCCCACCCAGGCGTTCAAGGCTTCGATCACCGCCAGCGCGGGTTCATGGGACAACTACCGCACCGAAGGCGATATCTCGGGCGCGCTCAACGACACCGGTAGCGTACGCGGCCGGCTGGTGGGTGCCTACCAGGACCGCAAGTCGTACCTGGACCACTACAAGCAGAAAAAGGACGTGTACTACGGCATTCTTGAAGCCGACCTGACGCCTGATACCCTGCTGACCTTCGGCATCGATAACCAGGCCACCACCCCACGCGGGTCGTCCTGGACCGGTAACCCGACCTACTTTTCCGACGGCAGCCGCACCGACTTTTCGCGCTCGCACAACCCCGGGGCAGACTGGAGCCGCCGGGACTTCCAGTCCACCACCTACTTCACTTCGCTGGAGCAAGCCCTGGCCAACGAATGGAAGGTCAAGCTCAGCCTCAACCACATGATCAGCGATCATGACACGCGCCTGGCGTCTGCGAGCGGTGGCAACCCGGACCCAGTCACCGGCGAGGGCATGTTCCTGTACTGGGGACGCTGGGAAGGCCACCGCGTGCAAAACACGGCAGACTTGAGTGTGTCAGGCCCGTTCACCCTCTTCGGCCGTGAGAACGACCTGGTGGCAGGTTTCATGACCGCGCATTCGCGGCAGACCGGCGATACCTACGACGGCAGCGCGTTTGCCATGGTGCCGGGCTCCATCTTCGACTGGAACGGTAAAATTCCGGAGCAGAACTTCCCGAAGAACGGTGATTACACCACCACGCAAAGCCAGAACGGCGCCTATGTGGCGACCCGCCTGCGGCCGACCGACAAGCTGTCAGTTATCCTCGGCACCCGGGTCAGCACCTTCAAGTACAACGACGATCAAGACTACTACCCAACCTCTTCGCTGAGTGACACCCACGCAAGCTACAAGGAGCACGGTGTGGTCACGCCCTATGCGGGCGTGGTCTATGACCTGGACGATACCTACTCGGTCTACGCCAGCTACACATCGATCTACCAGCCGCAAGTGTACAAGGACATCAATGGCGCGACCCTGGCACCGGTTGAGGGTGACGGCTATGAAGCAGGCTTCAAGGCCGCTTATTTCGATGGCCGGCTGAACGCCACCCTGGCATTTTTCCGCATCGTGCAAGACAACGTCGCCTCCAACATCGGCACCAACTCGGTGACCAACGAAGGTATCTACAAGGCCATCGACGGCGCCACCACCAAAGGCTTAGAGCTGGAGCTGGCCGGCGAACTGGCGCCCGGCTGGAACGTCACCGCTGGCTACACCTATGCCCGTACCCGTGACGCCGACGACCAGCGCATTTTCGGCTACCCCTTGGCAACCACCAAGCCTGAACACGTGGTGCGGCTGTTCAATACCTACCGCCTGCCGGGCGCGCTTGACCCGCTTACCGTGGGCGGTGGGCTAAGGTGGCAAAGCGGCTTCTACGGCAACATCTACAGCCCGATCGCCAATGACTACACGCGCATCAAGCAAGGCGGCTACACCTTGGTCGACCTGATGGCCCGCTACCAGTACGACGAGCACCTGAGCTTCACGGTCAATGCCAACAACGTGTTCGACAAGGTCTACCTGACCGGACTGGGCAACTTCGACACCACCTTCTATGGCGAACCACGCAACCTCATGGTCACCACCCGCTGGGACTTCTGACTGGGCTGTCAATCAGCGCCCAGCCTGCCGCATCTACCAACCCTGGCTCAATGGGTGCGGCCCCGGCAGGCTGGGGAACAGCGGCAGAACCTCTTCCGCCAGTTCCTGGATGATGTCTGCCGCAGGCCGTTGGGCCTTGTGAATACCCAATGCGGCATGGTTGACCCCCGCTGCCTGCCACTCGCCGAGCAGGTCGATCAGCCCCTGGCGCCCGGTCCTCAGCACATGGCCGCGCTGCATTGGCGTACGTGGGAAGTGCGGGTCATCGACCAGGTCGATCCACTCGTTGGTCATGTGCGGGCGGAAGCCACCGCCAGGGATTGCCGCACGCCAGCTGCGGATCTTCTCGGCCAGGCGCCTGCGCCCCATGGCATCGTGAGTGGCATCCGGGTAGCTCAGCCAGCCATCGGCGTACTCGCCCAGCCACTCCAGGCTTTGCTGTGAGCGCCCAGTGACCACCAGCGGAATACGCCCATTCAGCGGCCTGGGCAACAGTTGGGCATCCCTCACCTGCCCCAGCGGCGAGTCGATCGAGGCCTGCCCCGCCAGCAACTTGCGCACATAATCCACCGCGTGGGCAAAACGCTCGCCGCGCGCTTCGTGGGCCAAGCCGTAGGCCGGGAATTCCACGGCGCGGTCACCCGAGGCAATACCCAGCACCAGCCGCCCACCCGACAGGCAGTCCAGCGTTGCCGCCGCCTTGGCCAGGTCGATGGGGTGGCGCAAGGTGAAGATGGCACTGCCGGTGGCCAGGGCCACGCGCTGGGTATGCGCGGCCAGGTAGGCCAGGTAGGCGAAGGGGTCGAATACCTGCCCGGCATCGCCGAATGATGGGTCGAACAACGGCACGTCGCGCACCCACACGGCGGCGAAACCCAGCCGGTCAATAGCGCGCACCTGCTCGGCCTGGCCGAGCAATACGCGCATGTCGCCCCGGTAGAAGCGCAGCGGCAAAAACACCCCCAGCGTCAGCCGCTGGGGGGCGAACATGCGGCAGTAACCGGGGTGCTGGGCAAACGCGCTGGCGTCAGCGCCGCGGGTAACAGCCGACAACGTCGGATCGTAAACGGACATCCTGTGTCTCCCTCAGAAAAACTAATGTTTGGCAGTTGATCCGAGCGTTATCCTATTCATGGCAGGTGGAATATCGAAACGATTCGTTCTGCCCTATGACTTTAGTTTTTCTAAATACAGGAGCACGCCGTGGGTGCCGTCTTGCCTTTGCTTGCCTTGCGCGCGCTCACCGAAACGGCGCGCCTGGGTACCTTGAAGGCTGCCGCCGAGCATATGGGCGTGACGCCGGGGGCCATCAGCCAGCAAATTCGCCTGCTCGAAGAGCGCCTGGGGGTAACCCTGCTGGTACGTGCCCGGCACGGCGTGCAGCTGACCGACGCTGGGGCCACACTGTATCCGGGGCTATCGCGCGGCTTCGGGCAGATCGAAAGCGCCCTGGCCGAACTGCAAACCACGGCCCGCACGCCCACCCTGACCTTGAGCACCGTACCTGCCTTCGCCGCGACCTGGCTGGTACCTCGCCTGGGCGATTTCAATGCACGCTACCCCGACATCGAGGTGCGGGTAGAGGCTTCGGCGAAGCTGGTGGACCTGCAACGTGACCGCGTCGATGTGGCGCTGCGCCATGGCCTGGGGCACTACCCTGGGCTGGCAAGCATCCCGCTGATGGCGCCTGTGCTGTTGCCGGTGGCGAGCCCTGCGCTGCTGGCCAACGGGCCAGCCATCGAAGAGCCTTTGGACTGCCTGCACTATCCGCTGCTGCATGACGGTGAGCGGGCCGACTGGCCATTGTGGCTGCAGGCCCACGGCTGCGCAGTAGACAGCCGCAGCAGCCGTGGGCCAAGTTTCGATGAGGACCTGCTGCTCTTGCGTGCGGCGGTAGCTGGGCAAGGCATTGCGCTGGTGCAGGATTACCATGCACAAGAGGACCTGCGCAGCGGCAGGCTGGAGGTGGCAGTCGACCGGCCGTGGCCGGCGCGGTTCGCCTACTACGCCGTGGCCCACCCGCAAGCGTTGAAACGCCCGCAGGTGCGGGCGTTCATAGACTGGGTCACGGAGCAGGCACTGGGTGGCTAGACCTTGCCCGCCCCCTGTGGGCGCGGGCAAGCCGGCGAAGCGGCCGGGACAGGCAATATCACAGGGTCGGGATTAGCTCACAGCCCCAGGCACACATACTTGAGCTCAAGGTAATCCTCGATCCCGTAGCGCGACCCTTCCCTGCCCAGCCCCGAGGCCTTCACCCCGCCAAACGGCGCCACCTCGGTTGCCACCACGCCGACGTTGACCCCGACCATGCCGTACTCCAGCGCCTCGGACACCCGCCAGATGCGCCCGACATCCCGCGCATACAGGTAGCAAGCCAGGCCGAACTCGGTGTCATTGGCCTGGGCAATCACCTCTTCTTCGCTGCTGAAGCGGAAGATCGGTGCCACCGGCCCGAAGATTTCTTCGCGCGCCACGCGCATGGCCGGTGTCACATCCGCCAGCAAGGTCGGCTCGAAGAAGGCCTCGCCCAACGCATGCCTGCGCCCGCCCGCCACCACCCGCGCCCCGGCCTCCACGGCCTCGCCCACCAAACGTTCGACACCACTGGCCGCTCGCCCGTCGATCATCGGCCCGACCTGGGTTCCAGGCGCATCACCCGGCCCCACCACCAACTCACCTACACGCTCAGCGAAACGCGTCACGAAACGCTCGTAGATGCCATCCTGGATATAGAAACGGTTGGCACACACGCAGGTCTGGCCACTGTTGCGGAACTTGGCGATCAACGCGCCGTCCACGGCCTTTTCCAGGTCGGCATCGTCGAACACGATAAATGGCGCGTTGCCACCGAGCTCCATGGTCACTTTCTTCACTGTCGCCGCCGATTGCTGCAACAGCTGAATGCCAATTGGCGTGGAACCAGTGAATGACAACTTGCGCACCACCGGGCTGGCCGTAAGTTCGCCGCCAATCGCCGCCGAATCACCGGTTACTACGCTGAGCACCCCCGCAGGGATACCGGCGCGCTCGGCCAGCACGCACAGCGCCAGCGCGCTGAACGGCGTTTGCGAGGCTGGCTTGAGCACCAGCGTGCAACCTGCCGCCAACGCCGGGGCCGCCTTGCGGGTGATCATGGCCGCCGGGAAATTCCATGGCGTAATCGCCGCGCATACGCCAATCGGCTCCTTGGTGACGATCAGCCGGCGATCGGCATTCGGTGAAGGGATCACATCACCATAGATACGCTTGCCTTCCTCGGCATAAAACTCCACATAGGCCGCGGCAAAGGCGATTTCGCCACGGGACTCGGCCAACGGCTTGCCCTGTTCGGCGGTCATGATGCGCGCCAGGTCTTCCTGGTGGGCGAGGATTTCGCGGAACCATGCTTGCAGCCGGGCGGCACGTTCCTTGGCGGTAAGTGCCCGCCAAGCCGGCAAGGCACGTTCAGCGGCGGCGATGGCGCGGCGGGTTTCATCCGCCCCCATGCGTGGCACATGGCCGAGCAATTCGCCAGTGGCCGGGTTGGTCACGGCAATGCGCTGGCCACTGTCGGCCGCCAGCCATTTTCCGTCGATATAGCAAACTTCACGCAGCAGTTCACGATCGGCAAGGTTCATGTCGATTGGCTCGTTCGAAGAAGGAAAAAAGGTGGGGCCCTACAGCGCCCCACCTGAGGTGAATCAGCGTTTGGCCTGCAGGGCCTTGTCGCGGATCTGGCTGAGGGTCATGCGCGGGGTCAGGGCTTCAGGGTCAACCTGCACTTCGATCAGCGCCGGCTTGCCGGACGCCTGGCTACGCTCGAACGCGGCGGCGAAGTCCTCGGTGCGGGTGACGGTTTCACCGTGCAGACCGTAGGCGCGCGCCAGGGCGGCGAAGTCCGGGTTGTGCAGCTCGGTGCCCGAGACCCGGCCTGGGTAGGTGCGTTCCTGATGCATGCGAATGGTGCCGTACATGCCGTTGTTGACCACCACGGTAATCACGCGGGCGTCATAGTGCGCTGCCGTAGCCAGCTCCTGGCCATTCATCAGGAAGCAACCGTCACCGGCAAACGCCACCACGGTGCGCTGCGGGTAGGTCAACTTGGCGGCCACCGCCGCTGGCACACCGTAACCCATGGAGCCATTGGTGGGCCCGAGCAGCGTGCGGAACACGCGGTGCTGGTAACCGCGGTGCACCCAACCGGTGTAGTTGCCAGCACCGCAGGTGAGGATGCTGTCGGCCGGCAGGGTCTTGTTCAGCCAGGCAATGACTTCGCTCATCTGCACATCACCCGGCGAGCGCGGGGTTTCGAAGTTGTCGCGGTAGCCGCTGTTCAGGTTGGCGACCCAGTCGGCGAACGCTGCTGGGCGCACCGCTGGCAATGCAGCGGCCTGGGCCAGGAAACTGGCCGGGCCGGCATTGATGCCCAGGGTCGGTTGATACACCCGGCCGATTTCCTCGGCACTGGGGTGCACATGCACCAGCGCCTGCTTCGGCGTCGGGATGTCGACCAGCGCATAACCGCCTGTGGTCATTTCGCCCAGGCGGGCGCCGACCACGATCAGCAGGTCCGACTGCTTCACCGCATCCACCAGCACCGGGCCTGCTGCCAGGCCAAGGTCGCCAGCGTAGTGCGGGTCGGTGTTGTCGAACAGGTCCTGACAACGGAACGATGCCGCCAGTGGCAGGTTCTGCGCCTGCACGAAGCGCTTCAGGTCAGCCACGGCCTGGTCATTCCAGCCTCCACCACCCGCAATCACCAGCGGCCGCTCGGCCTTGGCCAGCAACGCCTGCAGTTCGCCCAGCGCCTGTGGCGCTGGGGCAGCTTCGACGCGTTGCGCCGGGCGGGCATCGGCCACTTGCACCAGGTCAGTCAGCATGTCTTCCGGCAAGGCGATCACTACCGGGCCTGGGCGGCCGCTGATGGCGCGCTGGAAGGCCTGGTTGACCAGCTCGGGAATGCGCGCGGCATCGTCGATCTGCACCACCCACTTGGCCATCTGGCCGAACATGCGCCGGTAGTCCACTTCCTGGAAGGCTTCGCGCTCGATCTGGTCGCGGGCCACCTGGCCGATGAACAGCAGCATCGGCGTGGAGTCCTGGAAGGCGGTGTGCACGCCCACCGAGGCGTTGGTGGCGCCCGGGCCACGGGTGACGAAGCAGATGCC
Organism: Pseudomonas sp. TWI929; assembly: GCF_039673335.1. Taxonomy (NCBI): domain Bacteria; kingdom Pseudomonadati; phylum Pseudomonadota; class Gammaproteobacteria; order Pseudomonadales; family Pseudomonadaceae; genus Pseudomonas; species Pseudomonas sp. TWI929. The sequence continues at coordinate 44,077 of NZ_JBDJLK010000030.1, read as the reverse complement.
CGGCTTGCCGGTCAGCTTGCCATAGGCCTCGGCCATGTACGCCGCCCCACCCTCCTGGCGGCAGACGATCAGGTCGATTTCATCCTGCACATCGTGCAGCGCATCGAGTACTGCCAGGTAGCTTTCGCCCGGCACGCAGAAAGCGCGCTCGACACCATTTACCCGCAGGGCATCGACCAGCACCTGGCCGCCACTGCGCTTCACTTCGGAGTTGCTCATTGTTGTTCTCCCTCAGGCGCTGGTCAGATGACCGAATCTTCCAGGAACGGCTTGTTGTCTATCACTCGCTGGTAGCTCAGCGCGCCCAGGTCGAGCGAGCGGTAGCCACCGTAGGTGATCAGTTCGGACAGCCCGCGGCCAATGGCCGGGGCCTGCTGCAGGCCATGCCCGCTGAAGCCGTTGCAGAACAGGAAGTTGCCAACCTCGTTGTGCGGGCCGACGATGGCGTTGTGGTCAAGCACGCAGAAGTCGTAGTGCCCGGCCCAGAAATTGACCACCTTGATGCCTTCGAACGCCGGCACGCGCTCGGCTAGAATCGGCCACACCTCTTCGTCGAACTCCTCATGCAGCACGTCGAAGTCTTCAAAGTCCACTTCCGGATCGTTCTTCGGGTAGGTGCCGCCCAGGTAGAACTTGCCTTCCGGGCGGAAGAACACCCCGGTCGGGTCGATGGTCAGCGGCACGGTGCCTTCCAGTGGGGTACGGCAGTCGAACACGAACAGCGAACGGCGGCGCGGCTCGACCGGGATATCCAGGCCGGCCATGCGCGCGACCTTGGTGCCGCGCGTACCGGCACAGTTGACCAGCAGGCCGCAGCCGATACGCTCGCCGCTCGCCAGTTGCACGCCAGTGATACGGTCGCCTTCGCGCTGGATGCCGGCTACCTCATTCTCGATGTACTCGATACCCATCGAACGGGCCTTGCGCCGGAAGCCATTGAGCATGCCCAGGCTGTCGAACCAGCCTTCGCCGCTCTGGCCGTAGCTGGCGCCAGCGAGACTGTTGATATTCACCCAGGGGAACTTGCGCTTGAGCTGCTCGGGGTCGAGCAAGTGCACGTCGGCACCGTGGGACACCTGGGTATCGTGCAGGCGGCGCAGCACTTCATAGCCCTTGTCGTCGCCGAGGAACAGGTAGCCGTTCTCGTGGAAGGCCAGGTCTGGGCGGTCGCCGTCGACTTCCATTACTTCGGGGAAGTTGCGCACGAACTCGGCACCGAATTTGGAGATTTCGATGTTGATCGGGTTGGAGAACTGCTGGCGAATCGAGCTGCTCGACAGCGCGGTGGCTGACTTGTTGTAAGTCCAGTCGCGCTCGATGACCAGTACCGAACCCTTGAAGTCCGGGTTGTTGGCGAGAAAGTAGGCGGTGGCGCTGCCATTGACTGCGCCGCCGACGATCACCACATCGTAATTCTGTTGTTTTGCGGTGGAAGCCATGGAAATAGCTCTCTTCTTGAAGATAGCAGGGACCCTGTGGGAGCGGGCTCACCCGCGAAACAGGCAACTTGGTGCATGGCCCCGGCTTGGCCGGTGTTCGCGGGTGAACCCGCTCCTACAGGTACCGAGCCGGGGCTAGTAGTTCATTTCGGGTCTTCGAAATGCCCGGCACCGGCGAAGTTGCCGCCGTGGTAACGCGCAGCTGGCTCGTTCGGGTGCAATGGCGGGTGTTCGGCCAGGACCTTGTCGCGGTAGTCGTCGGCACTGTCCTTGGGCACGTAGCCGAGCGACGAGGCCAGGCGGTTGTCCCACAGGCTCTCGCGATTGGCCGACATGCCGTAGACGATCATGTGCCCGACCCGCGGCGCCAGCAGCGAACGCTCGGTGAGCTGGGCGAAGTCGTCGAACGACAGCCAGGTGGCGAGCATGCGCCGGTCCAGTGGCTCGGGGAATGACGAGCCGATACGCAGGTTGACCGACTCGATGGCGAACTTGTCCCAGTAGTAGCGGCCCAGATCCTCGGCGAAGCACTTGCTGACGCCATACAGGCTGTCGGGGCGGTGCGCGGCGGTAGCGTCGATGGTCTCGGTGCGGTCGTAGAAGCCGATGGCGTGGTTGGAGCTGGTGTACACCACGCGCTTGACGCCATTGCGCCGAGCGGCTTCGTAGATGTTGTAGGTGCCGACAATGTTGCCGTTGAGGATCTTGTCGAAGGTGTCCTCCACCGGCACGCCGCCAGCGTGCACGATGGCGTCGACGCCCTCGGCCAGCGGCAGCACGTCGTTGAAGTTGGCCAGGTCGCAGCGCACCAGTTGCTCATGCGGCGCCGCTTGGCCCATGTCAGCGATATCGGTCAGGCGCAGCTCATCGGCGAAGGCTGCCAGGTGCTTGCGCAGCACGCTGCCCAGGCGCCCGGCGGCGCCGGTGATCAGCAGGCGTTTGAAAGGCTTGCTCATGTGTTACCTCGATTGCTTGGTGGGCTCAGGACAGCGCCGCGAATGCATCGCGCAGCTGCCCCAGGGCTTGTTCCAGTTCCTGGCGCGACGTGGCGAACGACAGACGAATATAGGGCTCCAGGCCAAACGCCAAACCTGGTACGGTCGCGACCTTGCCCACCCGCAACAGGTAGGCCGCCAGCTCGGCATCGTTGCCAATGACCTGCCCCTCGGGCGTGCGCTTGCCGATGAAGGCGCTGACCTCGGGGAAGGCATAGAACGCGCCCTGCGGCATCTGCAATTGCAGGCCCGGGATCTGCGCCAGCCCTTGCACCACCAGCGCACCGCGCGCCTGATACTCGCGGTTAGCTTCGCGCACGAAGTCCTGCGGCCCGTTCAGTGCCGCCACGGCCGCCAGCTGCGAAATGCTCGACGGGCAGGTGGTGGTTTGCGACTGGGTCTTGTTCATCGCCACGATCAGGTCCTTGGGGCCTGCCGCGTAGCCCAGGCGGTAGCCGGTCATGGCATAGGCCTTGGACACGCCGTTGATCAGCAAGGTGCGCTCACGCAGCTGCGGGCAGGCAGTGACGAAGGACACGAACGGCTGATCGCCCAGCACGATGTGCTCGTAGATCTCGTCGGAAATCACCAGCACCTTGGGGTGGCGCTCCAGCACCTTGCCCAGCGCGGCGAACTCTTCACGGGTGAAGATCGCCCCGCTCGGGTTGTTCGGCGAATTGAGCATCACCCAGCGGGTGCGCGGGGTGATCGCCGCTTCCAACTGCTCGGGGCGCAACTTGAAACCCTGTTCGGCAGCGCACGGGATGACCTTGGGCACACCACCATTAAGCATGGCCATGTCGGTGTACGACACCCAGTACGGCGCCGGAGTGATCACCTCGTCACCCGGTTCCAGGGTGGCCAGGAAGGCGTTGAACAGCAGTTGCTTGGCGCCGTTGCCTACGCAGATCTCATCCAGGCCATAGACCAGGTCGTTTTCCCGGGCGAACTTGTCGACGATCGCCTGGCGCAACGCCTCCAGGCCGTTGGGCCCGGTGTAGTGGTTGTTGCCAGCCAGCATCGCCTGGTAGGCGGCCTCGATCACATGGGCCGGCACGTTGTAGTCCGGCTCGCCGAGGGCCAGGTTGATCACCGGCTCACCCTGGGCCAGCATCTGCTTGGCCAGCACCGACACGGCCATGCTTGGCGAACTTTTTACCGCTCGCACGCGGCTGCTTTGCACGTCCATCATCTAGCGCTCCAGGGCGGCGTCGAAGCCGTAGTCGTTGCGTGCCTGTTCGGCGCTGATGTAGCCAAAGCGCAGGTCGCGCTCGACTTGCTGGCGGTCACGCTGGCGCGGGTCGCCATAGCCGCCACCACCGGGCAGGCGCAGCACCAGGCGGCGCTCGGCGGGCACAAACTGCTGGCCCTTGCCGCGCAGCAAGCTGCCGTCATCCAGGCCGACGTAACCTTCGGCGCCTTCCTTGCCACCTTCCAGGCCGCGGGCGGCATGCTGGATGCGGTCGAACATGGCACTGAAGCGGAAGCTGTAGCCCTCGGCCGCCGACACTTCGATCTCCTGGCCCAGGCCGCCGCGCAGTTGGCCGGCGCCGCCGGAACCTTCGCGCAGCTCCTTGCGCCATACCACCACCGGGCCCGCGTGTTCTGTTGCTTCAACCGGCATGGTGTGCACGCCACTGGGGAATGCCGTGGCGCTCAGGCCATCCATCGCTGAACGGGCACCCATGCCGCCGCTGTTGAACATCAGCATCTCGGCGTTGCGGCCGTTCGGGTTGCTCTCTAGCGGGCGCACGCTCAGGTGCAGGTTCCACAGGGCACTGGCGCCCTCGGCCGGCACTTTGCCTGGCAGGCATTTGTGCAACGCACCGAGCACAAGGTCTGGCACGAAGTGGCCGAGCACATGGCGCACCGACACCGGTGCCGGGTGCTTGGCATTGAGGATGCAACCTTCCGGCGCAGTAACCTCGAACGGCGCCAGCGAGGCGGTGTTGTTGGGGATTTCCGGCGCGACGATGCACTTCAGGCCATAGCAGGCATAGGCCTTGGCGTAGCCCAGCGGCACGTTGATGCCGAACTGGCTCATGCCCGAGGTGCCAGTGAAGTCGCTCTTGATACCGTCCGGGCCAACGGTGATGGTCACCGCCAGGGTTACCGGCACGTCGTAGCCATCGAGGGTCATGCTGTTGCTGTAGGTACCGTGCGGCAGGTTCTTGAAGCACTCCAGCGTGGCGCGGCGGCTGTGTTCGAGAATGAAGCCACCGATGTGCTCCAGGTCGTCCAGTTTGAACTCTTCAAGCATGTCGAGCAGGCGCTTGTGGCCGGTCTCGTTGCACGCCGACAGCGCGTAGAAGTCGCCCACTACCCGGTCGTTCTCGCGTACGTTGTTGCGCAGGATGTTGATGAGATCGCGGTTGACCTTGCCACGCTCGAACAGCTTCATGATCGGGATGAACAAGCCTTCCTCGTACACCTCGCGGGCGTCGGGGCCAAAGCCGCGACCGCCGATATCGACCACGTGGGCGGTACTGGCGAAGTAACCGATCAGCTTGCCCTTGTAGAACGACGGCGAAACGATGGTGATGTCGTGCAGGTGGCCAGTCCCCTTCCACGGGTCGTTGGTCACGTACACATCGCCTTCGAAGATGTTGTCCTCGCCGATGTCATTGATGAAGTGCACCACCGCCTCGGCCATGGTGTTGACGTGGCCGGGGGTGCCGGTGACCGCCTGGGCCAGCATGTTGCCGGCGCGGTCGAATACCCCGGCGGACAGGTCGCCGGCTTCGCGCACGCTGGTGGAGAAGGCGGTGCGGATCAGGGTCAGGGCCTGCTCTTCGACCACCGAGACCAGGCGGTTCCACATCACCTGCATTTGAATGTCGATCAAAGTATCGCTCATGGTTCTGGCTTCCGAATTCAGGCGTTAGCGGCGCACGACCAGCAGGCAGCCGTCTGGCTGGACCGTGGCGGTGAAGTTGGAGGTGACGAAGGTCGAAGTTTCGCGCTCGACGATGATCGCCGGGCCATCGACGCGAGCGCCGACCTGCAGCTCTTCGCGCGGGTATATGCCGGCTTCTACGAAACCGCCGGCGGCCACGTCGAACACCTGGCGGCGCGTGACTTCATGGGCGCGATAAGCGGCGCCCACTTCTTCGATGTGCTTGACCGGCGGCAGCGGCGAACTGGCCTTGACCGACCAGCTGACAATCTCGATGTCCGGGCCTTCGATGGGGCGACCAAAGAAGCGTGTGTAGGCTTCTTCGAAACGGGCCTTGAACTCCACCGTGTCGGCAGCGCTGAAGGCCTTGAACGGCAGTGCTACTGGAATTTCCCAGCCTTGGCCGACATAACGCATGAATGCGGTGCATTCCATTTCCGGTTCACCGACCGGCATGCCTTGGCGCAGGAAGCCCAGCGACTCGGCTTTCATCTCCTCGATCAGGCCATTGACCCGCACAGCCTCAAACTCGGACAGCCGCACGAAGGCACTGCGCACGGCCTCATAGCCGAATGGCGCACGCAAGAAGCCGATGGCCGAACCCACGCCGGCACCGGCTGGGACGATGAAGCGCGCTACGCCCATCTTCTCGCACAGCCGCGCGGCATGCAGCGGGCCGCCGCCACCGAAGGTGATCATGGTGTAGTCGGCAATGTCCTTGCCGCTTTCCACCGCGTGCACACGTCCGGCGTTGGCCATGTTCTCGTCGACCACCTCGCACACACCGAAGGCTGCAGTGTCTGCCTGCATGCCCAGCGGCTGGCCGATCACCCGGGCCATGGCGTTGGCGGCGTTATCGCTGGACAGGCGCAGGGCACCACCAGCGAAGTTGTCGGCATCCAGGCGACCAAGCAGCAGGTTGGCGTCGGTGATGGTCGGCTCCAGGCCACCACGGCCGTAGCAGGCCGGGCCAGGCTCGGAAGCCGCGCTGTGTGGGCCGACACGGATCTGGCGCATGCTGTCGATACTGGCGATAGAGCCGCCGCCAGCGCCGATTTCGACCATTTCCACCACCGGGATGGAAATCGGCATGCCACTGCCCTTCTTGAAGCGGTAGGTACGCGCGACCTCAAAGGTTTTTGCGGTTTTCGGCACCTGGTCTTCAATCAGGCAGATTTTTGCCGTGGTGCCACCCATGTCGAACGACAGCACGTTTTCCAGCTGATAACGGCGGGCGATGTCGGCAGCGAAGATGGCGCCACCGGCGGGGCCGGACTCCACCAGGCGCACCGGGAATTGCGCAGCGCTCTGTACCGAGATGATGCCGCCGCCAGAATGGATCATGAACACCGGGCAGTTGGCGCCGGCTTCCTTGAGGGTGACCACCAGGCGGTCCAGGTAGGACTTGATCAGTGGCTTGACGTAGGCGTTGGCGCACACGGTATTGAAGCGCTCGAACTCTCGCATCTGCGGCGAGACTTCGCTGGAGATGGAAATCGACAGCTGCGGCAGGCGCGCCTGCAGGGCGTCACGCAGCTGGCGCTCGTGGGCGCCGTTGACGTAGCTGTGAATGAAACCGATGGCCACGCTCTGGTAGTCGCCTTGGGCAATGCGCTCGACCAGCGCGTCGATCTCGGCCTGCACCGGGGCAATCAGCACCTGGCCTTTGACATCCAGGCGCTCACGCAGGGTGTAGCGGTGTTCGCGGTCGATCAGCGGCGGCGGCAGTGCGATGTTGATGTCGTACTGCTCGAAACGGTTTTCGGTGCGCATTTCCAGGGTGTCACGGAAGCCTTCGGTGGTGATGAAGGCAGTGCGCGCGCCACGACGCTCGATCAGGGCGTTGGTGGCCAGGGTGGTGCCATGGATCAGTTGGTCGATGTCCGACAGCGCCAGGCCCGCCTGCTCCACCACCTGGCGTACGCCGGTGAGGATGGCCCGCTCAGGCAGCTCATAGTCGGTCAGGATCTTGGTCGAATGCAGCACGCCGTTCACGTCCAGCGCGATATCGGTGAAGGTGCCGCCTATGTCCACGCCGACCCGGCATGATGTCGCAGTCATCGTCATATCCCCTGCAATGCTTTGTAGTTGTCTCGACCGGTTGAGGCGGTCTTCATGTAAGTTATATGTTGTCTTACATGTGGTCAAGCACCTATTTGCTGAAAATCGTGCTGCCTGCACCGACCCTTTCGCGGGTGAACCCGCGAAGAGGCCAGCACAGGCAACCCATCAACCCGCAGTCTTGACCATCCGCCCGCCACCCACCGCCTGCGCCGTGGGGAACACTTCCAAGCGCGACACATCCACCTGCCGCGGCATCTTCAACGCTGCCAGCAACAGCTCGGCAATGTCCTGCGGCTGAATGGATTCATAGCCGTCATACAGCTCACTGCCCGCCGCTTGCATGCCCATGGCGGTCTTGTACAGCTGGGTCTGTACCCGGCCCGGGGCGATCTCGGTCACCCGCACCCCGCTGCCCAGCAGGTCACAGCGCAAGGCATCGCAGAACAGACTGACCCCGGCCTTGGATGCCCCATACACCGCCGCGCCTGGGTGCGGCGCACGGCCGGCACTGGAGCCGATGAAGAACAGGTGCCCCCTACCCCGCCCGACCATGCCCGGCAGCACCTGACGTGCCAGGTGCAGCGGTGCCTTGAGATTGATGTCGAGCATGTTGTCGATCTCGGCTTCGTCGATGTCCTGGAACGCCGCACGGGTGGACAGAATGCCCGCGTTGTTGACCAGTACATCCACTGTTTGCCCCTCCAGCGCGGCAGCCAGCGCACGATAGTCGCGCACATCCGCCTGCAAGGTGGTCACCCCCGGTTCACCGGCAAGCTCCGCCAGTGCCTGCGGGCTGCGCCCCACGGCAATCACCTGCAGGCCGGCATCGCGCAACGCCAGCACGATGGCCTTGCCAATACCGCTGGTGGCCCCGGTCACCAGCGCGCGCTGGTAGCCCTCGGGGAATGCGACTTCAGGCATAGATGTAACCCCCGCTGACGATTACGTTTTCACCGGTGGCGTAGCTGTTGCGGCTGCTGCCCATCATCACGATCCATTCGGCGATCTCTGCCGGCTCCGCAGCACGGCCCAGCGGGTTGGCCGCCGCAAGTTCGCCGAGGAAGCCCAGCTGCTTGGCGCGCTCAGTGGCAAAACCGGCCGGCGCCACCGAGTTGACCAGGATCTGGTCCTTGGCACAGGCCTGGGCGAAGGACTTGGTCAGGCTCACCACCGCAGCCTTGGTCGCGGCGTAATGGGCGTTCTGCGGGTGGGCCTTGAAGGCATCCACCGAGGTGACGTTGACGATGCGCCCGGTTACCGCCGGTGCCGCCACGTACTGCTGCATGTGGCGCACGGCCGCGACCATCATGTGGTAGGTGCCTTTGATGTTTACCGCGTTTTCCAGGTCCCACTCTTCGTCGCTGATCTCGAAGATATCCTGGCGCGGATAGATCGCCGCACTGTTGACCAGGCAATGCACCCGGCCCAGGCCTTCGACGATCTGGGCGAAGGCGGCATGGGCGGTGTCCTTGCGGGCGATGTCACCCACCGCGATCGCCACCTCTACCCCCTGCCCGCGCAGCTCTTCTGCTGCTTGTACCAACAATTGCTCGTTACGGTCGATCAGGCCGATTTTGCCGGCGCCACGCTTGACCATCAGCCGGGCTGTTTCCAGGCCCAGACCCGAGGCACCACCTACGATCACCACCGTTTGCTTGTCCACACAACACCTCCACGATTGAGTCTTTACGTAAGATGCCTGTTGTCTTACATTTGGTCAAACATCAATTCGCCGACAGGTGCCGCCATGCCCGCTTCCAGCCGCTCGCCCGTACCCTCCCCGCATGCCCGGGATCGCTTGCTGGAAGCGGCCAGCGCACTGTTCGCCAGCCATGGCTACCAGGCGATCGGCCTGCGCGACCTGGCCAGCCATCTGGGCTTGCGCGCAGGGTCGCTGTATCACCATATCGAGAGCAAACAGGGCCTGCTGTTCGAATTGATCGAATCGAGCCTGACCGACCTGCTGTATGAAACCCGACAATGCCTCAAAAGCGCCCGCAGCAACAGTGAACGCTTGCCGTGCTTCGTGCAGGCGTTCGTGGCCTACAGCCAGGCCAACCCGGACAAGCTGGTGCTACTGACCCGCGAGGCCATGAACCTGAGTGAGGACCAACTGTTGCAGGTTGAACAGTTGAAAGCGGAATACAGCAGCCTGCTCAGCGACATTGTCGCGGCCGAATGCGGGCTGACGGCACCGCGGGCGCGATCTATCGCCCACGCGGTGCTGGGGTTGTTGTGCGGTCAGGCGCAGTGGGGGACGCTGATGAACGCCAGGGAGCAGTTGGTGACGTTCGTGCAGGGCATTGTCGGCACCGGCAAGCACCCGCAAGCGGCGTGGGCAAAAGCAGCAGGTGCTGGATAACCGGGTGGTGCGGTTGTCGATCTGATTGTTGGTAAACCTGTGCCGGCCTCTTCGCGGGTAAACCCGCTCCCACAGGTACAGCGCCACATTTGAAATCGGCGCGGTACCTGTGGGAGCGGGTTTACCCGCGAACAGCCCGGCACAGGCACTGCAATTGTCAGTTCCGATCGCCTCCGCGATCATCCCCGACGTCATGGTCAGCCCCATCATCAGCGCCATGCCCTACACCGTGGGCCTCGCCCACATCGTGATTCGCTTCGTGATTTGCCTCATGGTTGGCCTCATGATTGGCGCCATCATCAGCACCATTACGCCCGCTGCTACCCTGCCCGCCGCCATCGCCGCTGTGTCCGCTGCCGCCGCCATGGCCGCCGCCACCGCCGCTGCCGCCACCACCGCCACCATGACCGCCGCCACCGCCGCCCCCACCACCGCCACCATCCTTCGCATACGCGCTGGAGGTGCCGCCAATGGAGTCAGGCACCAGCACCGCCGCCCCCGACAACACGGCACCGATAGCCAAAGCCAAGAGGCATTTCTTCAGCATGATGAGCCTCCGCTTGGAGTAGCACAGGGTTGCACTGCTCGCCCTGTGGGCTCCGGCCCCCATGGGGCGACCTGCAAACCAGCGCGACCTTCCTTCAGCAGCAGTTGAACAAGATCCCTCAGGGCCAGCTGGGCAAATATTGCAGAATATTTCGAATTTTTTGAGCGTAGTCATGCCGCTGCGCTTGTCACCGACCGGTCATCAGAATGGCTTACGCGGCATCAACTCATAAGGGTGCTTCCAGCCCGCCAGCACCTGGATCCGCGCCTTCCATGCTTCGATATGGATGAACTCCGCCAACGGGATACCGGTGTCTTCGGGCATGAACACATACCCCGCCAACGACAGGTCAGCAATGGTCAGCCGCCCGCCCACCATGAACGGCGTTCTCGCCAGGTGCGCGTCAACAATGCGGTACGCCGCCGTGGCGCGCTCGCGCAGGAACCGGGTCACATCGGTTTCGCCTGTATTCTTCAGGCAGTACAGAAAACGCAGCGCCGCGTAGTAACTGGTGAACTTGTGGTTGTCGAACAACATCCAGCGCCAGATTTCGCGCTTTTCGTCCTCGTCGCGGGGGCCGAACTGCCCGGTTTGCTCCGCAAGGTACTCCAGGATCAGTGCCGACTGAGTGAGGGATTTACCGGCGTGTTCCAGCACCGGCACTTCTCCCTGCTCGTTGACCTCGTCGCGCCAGGCTTGCTCGCGGGTCTGGCCATTGAAGAAATCGACAAACACCGGCTGCCAGTCCTGGCCGGTGAGCTCAAGCATCAGGGCGGCCTTGTAGGCGTTACCGGATTCGGCGAAGCAATGCAGCTTGTAGTCAGGCATGGGCGGACCTTCAATTTCCTTTGAATGATCGTGTCAAGGCCATTCGCGGGTAAACCCGCTTCTACAGGTCATGCACAAGCCTGAAGGCAGGTGCTGTACCTGTGGGAGCTGGCTTGCCGGCGATAGGCCATCAGCCCGAGCAAATCACGCCCAGCCGGCTGCAGTCAATTCATACTCAGGCGATCTGGAACCCATGCGCCAGTGGATCACGGTCATCCACAACAATGGTGTTGTACCCGATCACCCGCGCCCACCCCGCCGCACCGCCGGGTAGTCACCCACGCGTGTCAGCTCCTCGGCCCGGCAGTTGAACGTGGTGCCGGTGATACTCTCGTGCACAAAGGTCTCGCCCACCTGCAACCGCCCCCGCGCCACCAGCTGTGCCACCCGTGCCGACGAACCGGTACCGCATGGCGAGCGATCAATTGCCTTGTCGCCGTAGAACACCGCATTGCGCGCCGACGCCCCGGGCGCCTTGGGCTTGTCACACCACATCACATGCTTTACCCCGCGAATGCGCTCGTCCTCCGGGTGCACCGGGTGCAACACCTTCTGCGCGGCCTCACGCACCAGGTGGCTCATGCGCACCAGGTCATCGGCCTTCAGGCCATCGAGGCCGGCGTAGTTCTGCTGTGGCTCGACGATGATGTAGTAGTTGCCGCCGTATGACAGGTCCACGGTCAGCGTGCCAATCTGCGGTACCTCAAGCACGATGTCGCGCTCATGCAGGTAGCTGTTGACGTTGAACAACCGCACCTCTTCAACGAAGGCACCATTGCGCTTGTACTCGATTTCCACCCGGCCAGCCGGCGTCTCCAGCGCCAGACGCCCCTTCGGGCTTGTTCATGTGGTATAGCAAAGCGATCTGTGCCGGCTCTACCGACACCGGTACGCGGACGTCGGGCTTACGGGATGCCCAACAGCAGCGACACACCGGTCATGGCCCTTGTGGGGCCTTATGTCGCGATTGGGCCGCAAAGCGACCCCCGACAATCTTCAGGACAAGTAAGGGAACTACCACCACATCCGCGCTTTCTTAAGGACTGAGTGGTTTATTTCCTTGAGCTACAAGCTACTGGAGAACACGACATGCGCCATCTACTCCTCGCCCCTGCGCTGCTGCTCCTGCTGCCTGCCGGTGCAGCCCTGGCCGACGTCGATGCGGGCGACGTCGCCACCTCGGCCGGTATCTCCGCCTCGCTTTATTCGACCTTCAAGGATGACAAACGGATCATCCCAGCGCGTGACGAACTCTCTGCCTTCGTCGCCAGTGGTGGTGCAATCCGTGGCGCCTATGTGGAGTCGGCGTTGGCACAAGCCCGCAAGGACCACCCTGGCCTGCAGGCCAATGATGAAGAACTGGCCCGGGCTATCCTGTCCCAGGCCGACCCTGTGGCCGACCATTGAGGTAGGCCTGCACCGGCCCTGTCGCCGGCAAGCCAGCGCCTGAATGTGCAGGCGCTGGCTTGCCCGCGCAGCAGGCGACACGTTGCATTGCACCCTGCACTTGTCAGCCCGGCCTCAATGGTACGCTTCGCCGTCCTTGACCTTGCCGCGGAACACGTAATACGACCACGCCGAGTACCCCAGGATGAACGGGATGATCAGCAATGCCCCAACCAACGCGAAGCCCAGGCTCTGAGGTGGCGCTGCGGCCTCCCAGATGGTCAGGCTGGGTGGCAGCACGTACGGCCAGATGCTGATCACCAAACCGGTATAGCCCAGGAACACCAGCACCAACGACCAGACAAAGGGCCCTGCATGCGGCGCCCCGCGCAATGATTTCAGGATCGCCCAGGTGGCCACCAGCACCAACACCGGTACCGGCAGGAAGAACCAGAAATTCGGCAGGCTGAACCAGCGGTCGAAAATTGCCGGGTGAGTCAGCGGTGTCCAGATGCTGACAATCAGCATCATCGCCACCGTCGCCAGGGTGATGGGTGAACACGCGCGAATGATGCTGGCCTGCAGCCGGCCCTCGGTCTTCAACACCAGCCAGGTGGCGCCCAGCAATGCATACGCCACCACCACACCGACCCCGCAGAACACGTTGAACGGCGTCAGCCAGCTCATCAGGCCATCGGTGGCCACACCATCGACAATCGAATGGCCCTCGATGAACGCCCCCAGGATCACGCCCTGAAAGAACGCTGCCGCGTAAGAACCGCCAATGAACGCCCGGTCCCAGAACGGCTTGTGTGCATCATCGGCCTTGAAGCGGAACTCGAACGACACACCGCGCCAGATCAGCCCGGCCAGCAGGCCCAGGGCGGGGATGTACAGCGCGCTGAGCAAAATGGCGTACACCTTGGGGAATGCCGCCATCAACCCTGCCCCACCCAGCACCAGCCAGGTTTCGTTGCCATCCCACACTGGCGCCACGGTGTTGACCATGGTGTCGCGGTGGTCGCGGTCGCTGATGAACGGGAACAGAATGCCGATGCCCAGGTCGAAACCGTCCATGATGACGTACATCATCACGCCAAAGCCGATGATCAAAAACCAGATCAGCGGAAGATCAATACCCATGACAGCGTCTCCGGTCAGTCAGTGTAATTCGGCGAATGGGGGTACAGCGGGTCGTCCACCGCCGACAATGGGCGGGCCGGCCGCTGGTTGGCGGTCACTGGCTGCTGGTGGTCGTCGTGCGTCTCCGGCCCCTTGCCCACCAGGCGCAGCATGTACACGACGCCAGTACCGAACACCCCCAGGTACATCACCACCAGCACCACCAGGCCCACCGACAGGGTCAGCGCCGAGTGGTCCGACACCGCGTCCTTGGTGCGCATCAGCCCGTACACCACCCAGGGCTGGCGGCCGATTTCGGTGACGTACCAGCCAGCCAGCAAGGCCACCAGGCCCGAAGGCCCCATCCACAGGGAAAACCGCGCCAGTGCCCGGGACTCGTAAAGCCGCCCGCGCCAGCGCAGCCAGGCGCCGTACAGGCCAAGCACGACCATCAGCAACCCCAGGCCGACCATGACCCGGAAGCACCAGAACAGGATCGCCGCATTGGGCCGGTCCTCTTTCGGGAAGTCCTTCAAGGCGGGTATCTGCCCGTGCAGGCTGTGGGTCAGGATCAGGCTGGCCAGGTTGGGGATCTCGACCTTGTAGTGGGTGGTTTCCGCTTCCATGTCCGGGATGCCGAACAGAATCAACGGTACGCCCTGCCCTGGCGTGTTGCTCCAGTGGCCCTCTACTGCAGCGATTTTCGCCGGCTGGTACTTGAGCGTGTTCAAGCCGTGCATGTCACCAATCAGCACCTGCAGCGGTGCGGTGAACAGCAGCATCCACAGCGCCATCGAGAACATCCGCCGCACCGCAGGGGTGCGGTTTCCGCGCATCAGGTGCCACGCCGCCGAGGCGCCAACGAACAGTGCGGTCGACAGCATTGCGGCAGTTACCATGTGCGCCAGGCGGTATGGGAACGACGGGTTGAAGATGATGGCGAACCAGTCCACCGGCACCACCACGCCATTGATCACTTCATGCCCCTGCGGTGTTTGCATCCAGCTGTTCGAGGCGAGGATCCAGGTGGCGGAAATCATCGTGCCCACGGCCACCATCACCGTGGCGAAGAAGTGCAGGCCACGGCCGACCTTGTGCCAACCGAACAACATCACGCCGAGGAAGCCCGCTTCCAGGAAGAAGGCCGTCAGTACCTCGTAAGTCAGCAACGGGCCAGTGATGCTGCCGGCGAACTGCGAGTAGAAGCTCCAGTTGGTGCCGAACTGGTAGGCCATGACCAGCCCCGAGACCACGCCCATGGCGAAGTTGACGGCGAAGATCTTCGACCAGAAGTGGTACAGGTCGAGGTAGGCATTGTCCTTTTTCCACAACCACAGGCCTTCCAGTACCGCCAGGAATGCCGCCAGGCCAATGGTGATGGCGGGGAAGATGATGTGAAAGGTAATGGTGAAACCGAACTGTATACGAGCCAGCTCCAAGGCTGTCAGGCTGAACATGGCGATGCCTCGCTGCATTGGGAAAGACGTTGCAGCAGGGTGCGCGGCCGCGCCTGCCGATGAGCCGCCGCGGCGTCCTGCCAGCGCTGCGCCGGCACGCTGGCCGCAACCAGTACGCTGGTGAAGCCGCACTGCAGCAACATGGCAAACTGGTCGGGCAGCAACGGCCCGGCGGCGCGTAGATCGCCACTGAAACCATGGCGCTCGCGCAGCAGCCTGGCGAGGGTGAAGCCGCGGCCATCACGAGACTTGGCGAACTCGACCACGATCAAGCCCAGGTGGCCGAGCAACGGCAGCACCTGCGCCGGGTCCTGGTCGGCGGCCAGCCACAAACCTTCGGCTGGCATGCCGAAGCGCATGTGGTAGTCATCCCACTGCTGCGGCTGCAGCACTGTATGGGCGGCGTAGGTTGGCAGCTCTTCGCTGCCCAGGTAGCGCCAGGTATCGACCTGAACCAGGCCATCACGGTCAACGAGCATCACGCAGCACCTCCTTGAACGGTTCGATGCCCACGCGGCGGTAGGTATCGAGAAAGCGCTCGCCGTCCTCGCGCAATTGCAGGTAGATAGCAATGATCGCCTCGACGATGTCGGGCACCTCCTCGAACGGCACCGAGCGGCCGAGGATGCTGCCGACCGCGGCATCTTCTTCGGCACTGCCGCCAAGGGTGATCTGGTAGTTTTCGTGGCCAGCCTTGTCCAGGCCGAGGATGCCGATATGCGCCACATGGTGGTGGGCACAGGCATTGATACAGCCGGAGACATTGAGCTTGAGCTCGCCGATGTCCTGTTGTTGGGCAGCATCGAAACGCAAGGCGATGCGCTGGGCGACCGGCACCGAACGGGCGGTGGCCAGGCTGCAGTAGTCCATCCCCGGGCAGGCGATGGAGTCGGACAACAAGCCGATGTTGCTGGTCGCCAGCCCGGCCCGGCACAACGCCTGCCACACGCGGTGCAGGTCGCCCAGGCGGATGTGCGGCAGCACCAGGTTCTGCTCGTGGGAGACGCGAATCTCGTTCAGCGAGTAGGCCTCGGCCAGGTCGGCCAGGGTGAGCATTTCTTCGGCGCTGATGTCACCGGGGATGCCACCCGGCGGTTTCAACGAGATCACCGCGCTGATATAGCCGCGCTTCTTGTGCGGGTGGGTATTGGTGCGCACCCAGCTGGCGAATGCATTGTCGTCCGCCCGCGCGCGCAGGAAGCTGTCACACAGCCCGGGCAATACCTCGAAGGCTGGCTGCACGAAGCGGGCGTGTATGCCCTGGACGATGGCCGGTTCCAGGTATTGGTGGTCGGCCGGCAGGCTGGCGAACTCCTGCTCGATCATTTCGATGAAGCGCCCGGGTTTGAGCTCGCGCACCAGGATCTTGATGCGCGCCTTGTACAGGTTGTCGCGCCGCCCCAGGGCGTTGTACACCCGCAGGATAGCCTCGACATAACGCAGCAGTTCGCGCTCTGGCAACCATTCGCGCACACGGGTGCCGACGATCGGGGTACGCCCCAGGCCGCCACCGGCATATACCTGGAAGCCCACCTCGCCCTGCACATTGCGCTGCGCCAGGATGCCGATGTCATGGAAACGTACCGCCGCGCGGTCCTTGGGGCTGCCGGTGATGGCGATCTTGAACTTGCGCGGCAGGTAGGTGAATTCTGGGTGGTCGGTGGACCACTGGCGAAGGATCTCGGCGTGTACCCGCGGGTCGAGCACTTCGTCCTCGGCGGCCCCGGCAAAATGGTCGGTGGTGACGTTGCGGATGCAGTTGCCGCTGGTCTGGATGCAATGCAGGTCGGCATCGGCCAGCACTGACAGGATCTCTGGGGTATCAGCCAGGCGCGGCCAGTTGAACTGGATATTCTGCCGCGTGGTGAGGTGGCCGTAGCCTTTGTCATAGGTGCGGGCCACGTAGGCCAGCTGGCGCAGTTGCACCGCGCTCAAGGTGCCATAGGGGATGGCCACACGCAGCATGTAGCCGTGCAACTGCAGGTACAGGCCGTTCATCAACCGGTAGACCTTGAACGCCTCTTCATCCAGCTCGCCACTCAGGCGGCGGGCAACCTGCTGCTCGAACTGGCGGGCGCGGTCCTTGAGATACTCACGCTCGAACGGGTCGTAGCGGTACACCCCTGCCTGCCCCGCCTCCACGGGTAGCAATGGGCGCGTAGGCTGGCCGCCCTGTGCTGGCATGCCTGCCGCCTGCTTGCCGAGGTCGCTGCGTACCGAGGGGCCACGCGAGCGCAGCCGTTCACGCAGGCTTTTCGGCTCTGGCACGCCATCGACCAGCCAGGCTTCGCAAGGCGTTGGCGCAACTACCAGGTTAGCCAGTACCGCCGCTTCGGCGGCGAGGGTTGCCGACACCAAGGCCTGCGCATTGAAGGTACCGGCCTGTTGCAGCGTCTCCACCCACTCATGCCCGGCATCAAGCCAGACGACAGCACCATCGTCGAGACGATTGGCACAGATCAAATGACAGTCATTCATCGAACATCTCCATGACTGGCAGCCCGGAAGCGCTTATCGTTGCAACCCTGCCGCGCCGTTCCGGTGCACATCAATAAAACCATACACTTTCCATATTGTATGGATTTGTTAACAACCGTATGTCATGATATTCCTATGCGTATGGACTGACAACCGGGAGGAATAGTCATGCCTCTTGCCGACGCATCAAGAGAAGCCGCTCAAATACGCTGGACAAGGCCTTTCAAGCCAAAGGCAGGCCCAAGATACATACAGATTGCAGACATGCTCGCAGAATCCATACAATCTGGAGTTCTGCTGGACGGCGAGCAGATTCCGCCGCAGCGAGTGCTTGCCGCCCACCTGGGCGTCGACCTGACCACGGTGACCCGCGCTTACGCCGAAGCCCGCAACCGCGGCCTGATTGCCTCCTACAGTGGCCGCGGCTCGTTCATCCTGGGTGCCAGCGACGCGCCCAGCCTGGCCGGCGTCGACCTGACCATGAACATTCCGCCGCAACCGGCCAATGGCTCCATGGCCCAGCTGGTGAGCGCCGGGCTTGGGCAGGTACTACAACGCAACCGCATCGAAGCGCTGTCGCTTTACCAGGACGAACCGGCCACCCGCTCGCTGCTGCAAGCCGGCCAGGGCTGGCTGAAACCGGCACTGGGAGACCTGGACAGCAGTGGCCTGGCTCTATGCTCGGGGTCGCAGGCGGCCATCTTTGCCATCCTCAGCGCCCATGCCCGCGCGGGTGACGCCATCCTCTGCGACCCGCTGACCTACCCCGGTGCGTTGTTGGCAGCCCAGCAGCTGGGGCTGCGCGTCGTCGCGGTGGCCGGTGACGCAGACGGCATGCGCCCCGATCACCTGGAGCAGGCCTGCCAGGAAAGCGGCGCGCGCCTGCTGTACCTCAACCCCACCTTCCACAACCCAACGGCACATACCATGCCCGTGGCCCGGCGCCAGGCGATTGCCGAGGTGCTGCTCAAGCACGGCATCACACTGATCGAGGATGATCCTTACCGCTACCTGCTCGACGACGCGCCCACGCCCATTACCTGCCTGACCGGGGGCAGCAACACGTACTACCTGGCGTCATTGTCCAAGTGCCTGTGGCCAAGCCTGCGCACCGCTTTCGTGCTGCCGCCGCGTGGTGATGACGGGCATGGCCTGCTGACGGGCCTACGGGCAGCGAGCATGGGCTGCTCGGCCCTGCTGCTGGCGCTGGTCGAGCAGTGGATCCGCAGTGGTATCGCCAGGGAGCTGACCCAGGAGATCCAGCGCGAAGCCCGCGCCCGCCAGCACCTGGCGCGCACGTTGCTGAGCCATCAGTTTCAGGCGCACCCCACCGGGCTGCACCTGTGGTTACCACTGCCGGCGCACTGGCACCAGGAGCGGTTTACCCACGCCCTGGATGACATGGGCGTAAGCGTGGCCGGGGCGGATTCGTTCAGCGTGGCGCCACAGGGGCCGGATGCCGTGCGTATCTCGCTGGGCGGGGCGCCGGACCAGGCCGTGCTGGGGCAGGCGCTGCGCAAGGTGGAGGGGTTGTTGAAAGAAGACCGCCGGCGTGGGGGGCGGGCTTTTGTGTGAGCACCTGTTGAACAGGTGCTGGGGGATCGCGTTCCCTCTGTAGGAGCGGCCTTGTGTCGCGATGGGGCGCAAAGCGCCCCCCGAATTCAACGCGGTGCGCTGACGTCGGTTTGCCCGGTAGCCAGCAACGCCCCGCGAACAAAACCACTGCGCAACTGCCGCTCGACAAATTCACGCACATACGCCGCCGCCTGCTCACGCCCACGCGGCACCGCCATGGCCTGGCGTATGGCGGTGAAGGCACCGTCCAGCACGCGATAACGCGGGTCGGCATCGGCCACTTTCTGCAACGGCTGTCGCACACCGGCCGCCGCGTCCAGGCCTTGCTCGATGAACAGGTCGACAGCTCCAGCCGACGTATCGGCGCGTACCAGCTCGGCGTGTTCAAGGGTGCGGCTGAGGTACAGGTCGTAGGCAGCTCCCTTGCCCACGGCCAGGCGCAGGCCGCCACGGTCAAGCTGTTCGACCTGCTGGAACGGCGCGTCGCGGCTGACCAGGTAGGTGCCTTCGATCAGTACGTAGGGCTCACTGAAGGCGATCTGTGCTTCGCGCACCGGCTCGATGGCGAGGAAGGCCAGGTTCCAGGCACCCTCCTCCAGCGCGGCGAACACCTTGCCGGCGGCGTCGAAAGTGCGCATCTGCAGGGTGACGCACAGTTCTTCGGCCAGGGCCTTGGCCAGGGCGACCGATACCCCTTGGGGTTCGCCATCCGGACCGCGCTGGGCGAGCACCGGGTTGCCGAGGTTGATGGCGACCGGGAGGATGCCGTTGGGGGCGAGTTCGGCCAGGAGTTCTGGGGTGATTGCGATGGACATTGAGTTCTCCGTTGTCTGGGCGGGCCTCTTCGCGGGTAAACCCGCTCCCACAGGGACCACACTGTGGGAGTGGGCATGCCCGCGAATGGGGCTTACCAGATAGGCAAGGTGTAAGTCACGATCAGGCGGTTTTCGTCGGCTCCCCGAGCGAAGCTGGAGCGGTAGGCCGCATTACGCCAGCGCAGGCCAACGTTCTTCAAGGGCCCGGCCTGGATCACGTAGGCGATGTCGGTGTTGCGCTCCCATTCACGCCCCTCCTGCGCCGAGGTCGCCGCATCAGCATGGTCGCCTTTGACGTAGCGGGTCATGAAGCTCAGCCCCGGGATACCCAGCGCTGCGAAATCATAGTCGTAACGCAGCTGCCACGAACGCTCACCCGGCTCGGCAAAATCGTTGATCTGGATGTAGTTGGTCAGGTACGGGTCGGTACCATTGAGGAATGGCATCGAAGTATCGCCATTCATCTTCTGCAAGCCCAAGCCAAAGGCATGGCCGCCCAGGCTGTAGGTGAACATGCCACTCAGCGCCCCGCTGTCGATCATACCCCCGCGGGCCTTGCCGGCATCGTCACTGAGCATGTAGCGCAGGTCGCTCTTGAGCTTGCCTGGGCCTAGGCTCCACACATGATTGAGGCCGAAGAAGCTCTGCCGGTACACGTCCTGCAGTTCGGCGTACTGGTAGCTGATGCCCAATTGCTTGCTGATGGCGTAGTCAGCGCCGCCAATCCAGTAATCATCCCCTTCCACGGCCCCGGCGAAGCGCCGGTTCTTGTTGTTCAAGGTGATCTTGGTGGCGTTGGTCGAATCGCGGTCAGTCATGCGGTTGAAGCGCGCACCGGTGAAGGTCAGGCCATCGATCTCCTTGACTGTCAGCAAGCCGCCCTCGAAGGTTTGCGGCAGAATACGGCCGGTGTTGGCTTGCACGGTCGGCAGTTTCGGGATCAGCGTGCCGTACCTGAACTCACTGGCAGACACCTTGACCTTGGCCGTCAGGCCCAGACGGCTGAATTCGTCGGCGGCGCGGCCATCGTCGTGCACCGGCAGCAGGCCGGAGCCGGCGCGGTCGGGGCTGGAATCGAGTTTGAGGCCGAGCATGCCCAGGGCGTCCAGGCCGAAACCAATGGTGCCTGGGGTGTAGCCGGAGCGCAGGTCGAGCAGGAAGCCCTGGGCCCACTCCTCGCGCTTGGACTGGCCGGCACCGTCGCGAAAATCTCGGTTGAAGTAGTAGTTCTGCAGCGTCAGGTTGGCCTTGCTGTCTTCGATGAAGCCTTCGGCGCTGACGGTACTGACCGCAAGGCAGGGTGACAGGGTTAGCAGGGTACGCAGGATGTTCTTGTTGTTGTGCATCTGGCGGGTCCGTTTTTTGGCTGTGAATGCTGGGGCCGCTGCGCGGCCCTATCGCGACGCAAGGCCGCTCCCACAGGTTCTGTGTTGTTTTTTTTTGGGGGGGCAGTAAAGGGCTGCGCAGCAGCCCAGGGGACTAATGGGCGGATGCAGTCATTGGCTGCCCCGGTTCCTTGTTGGCAACCCGCATCAACAAGGTCATCAGGAACGCCAGCAGCAACAAGGCGCTGAGGAACAGCAACCCGGTCGCCGCACTGCCGGTCTCGCCCTTGACCACGCCAATCAGCGATGGCCCGGCAAAGCCGCCGAGGTTGCCGATGGAGTTGATCACGGCAATCGACACCGCAGCGGTGGCGCGGTCGAGGAACAGCGTGGGCAGCGCCCAGAACGGCGACTTGAAGCTGTACAGGCCGGTCAGCGCCACACAGATCATCGCCATCGATGCCACCGGGCTCGGCAGCATGGCCGCGCCCATCAGGCCCAGGGCTGCCACCGCCAGCGGGATGGCCGAGTGCAGCTTGCGCTCGTTGCGCCGGTCGGAGCTGCGCGACCACACCACCATCAGGATGGTTGCGACAATGTACGGCAGCATGGCAATCAGGCCGATCTGGGTGTGGGTCAGGCTGCTGGAGAAGCCCTTGATGATCTGCGGCATCCAGTAGCCGACACCCAGGCTGCCGCACTGGTACACGAAGTAGATGAACGCCAGGTACAGCACCTTGGGGTTGACCATGGTCTTGAACACGCTCAGGCGCTTCACGTTCTTACGGCTCTGGCGGTCGCGCTCAAGCTCGGCGAGCAGCCAGTCCTTCTCTGCCTGGGTCAGCCACTTGGCCTGCTCGGGCTTGTCGGTCAGGAACAGGAAGCAGGCCACGCCGAGGAACACCGCCGGCACGCCTTCAAGAAACAGCATCCAGCGCCAGCCGCTCCAGTCCAGCCACTTGATGTTGTCCATGATCCAGGTGGAAAGCGGCGCACCGATGATATAACTGACCGGGATCGCTGCGGTGAACAGCGCCACGGTGGTGGCCAGCTCCTTGGAGCGGAACCAGTAAGTCAAGTAGACGATCACCCCCGGGAAGAACCCAGCCTCGGCGACACCCAGGAAGAAGCGCAGCACATACAGCTGGTTGGCAGTCTGGGCGAAGGCGGTAGCGGCGGCGATGGCGCCCCAGGTCACCAAGATGCGGGCGATCCATACGCGCGCCCCGTACTTGTTGAGCATGACGTTGCTCGGCACTTCGAACAGGAAGTAGCCGATGAAGAAGATGCCCGAGATGAAGCCGAAGGCTTCACTGGTCAGGGCCAGTTCCTTGTTCATTTCCAGGGCTGCGTAGCCGATATTGGCGCGGTCCAGGTACGAGACAATGTAAAGCAGGAACATGAAAGGGATGATGCGCAGGGTGACCTTGCGGACCGTGGCCTGTTCATCGACAGTCTTGTTGTTGTTCATGGCAACCTCACTGTGGGGCAAGCCAGGGCCCGCCCCTTTTCATTGTTATATGTGCAGCCCGGTTCAGGCAGAAAAAACCATGCAGACCGGACTGCCGGTCGAAACCGCAAAGCCCGTCTTGCTCAAGCGTCCGTGCTGCGCATCGACTGCCAGGGCAACGATGCTGTCGCTGTCTTCATTGAGGGCGAAGACGAAGCGCTGGTTGGGGGTAAGGGCGAAAAAGCGTGGTGTGCTGCCGCCGCTCGGTGCCACATCGACCAGCGTCAGCAGGCCGCTGTGCCGGTCGATGGCGAATACCGCGATGCTGTCGTAGCCACGGTTGGAGGCGTAGAGAAAACGCCCGCTGCGGTCCACTTCAATTTCCGAGGCGCGGCTGTTGCCGGTGTAAGTCGAGGGCAGTGACGACAACACCTGCAGCGGTTGCAGCACACCGCTCTCGGCATCGAAGCGGTAGCTGGTGACGGTAGAATCCAGTTCGTTGATGGCAAAGGCATACGGCGCATTGGGGTGCAGTGCGATATGCCGTGGCCCGGCGCCTTCGCGGCAGGCCACGAAGGGTTGCTCAGCCGGGCACAATTTGCCGTTGTCGAAGCGGAAGCTGAACACCCGGTCCAGGCCTTTGTCCGGCACCAGCACGAACTGGCCCGAGGCATCGAACGGGTTGAAATGCGGCTTGGCGAAAGGCTGCTCGACCCGGTGCGGCCCGACCGGGCCTTCCAGTTGCAACAGCTGGCTGACCGCACCCAGGCGGCCATCGGCTTGCACCTCCAGCACCGCCAGGGTGCCGCTGATATGGTTGGACACCACCATATGGCGCTCGCTCGGGTCCAGTGCCAGGTGTACCGGGTTACGCCCTTCGCAGCTGACGGTATTGAGCAGGGTCAGGCTACCATCGCTGCGCTCGACGCTGAACGCGCTGACTTCGCTGCGGTCGCCATGCACGCTGTACAGGCGATCACCGGCACGGTTGAGGGCCAGGAACGACGGATTGACTAGGTCGCCGACCACCTGCACGCGCTCCAGGGTGCCCGCCTGCTGGTCCAACTGA
Organism: Pseudomonas sp. TWI929; assembly: GCF_039673335.1. Classification (NCBI taxonomy): domain Bacteria; kingdom Pseudomonadati; phylum Pseudomonadota; class Gammaproteobacteria; order Pseudomonadales; family Pseudomonadaceae; genus Pseudomonas; species Pseudomonas sp. TWI929. Next base: position 20,269 of record NZ_JBDJLK010000030.1, on the reverse strand, counting down.
TAGACCGTGATGCCGTCACCCCGGGCGTTGCGCTCGCGAGTGGTGCGCGAACCGACATAGGCAAACATTGGGTAGATCTCCCGTAAGTGGATGGGCACTGGCCGTTCTGGCGGCAGCAGTGCCCCGCACGATGGCCATCACGGCCACCGCCTTGAGTCATTCCGATGTGCGGGGTCAGCTGCGGGTGCGCTTGACCACTTTGCGAATCACGTAGGGCAGCACCCCACCGTTAACCAGGTAGCGGATTTCCTGCAGCGAATCGATGCGGGCGATCAGCTCGGCCTCATCGCGGCGGCCATCCTTGCGCTGTACCAGCAGGCGGATGCGGTTCTCGCCTACGGTCAACTCGTCCAGGCCAATGAAGTCAAAGCGCTCGCTGCCGTCCAGTTGCAGGTCATCCACGCTCTGGCCATCCTTGAACAGCAGCGGCAGCACGCCCATGCCGATCAGGTTGCTGCGGTGGATGCGTTCGATGCTGCGCGCCACCACCGCGCGCACGCCCAGCAAGGCTTGGGCCTTGGCCGCCCAGTCGCGGCTGGAGCCGGCGCCGTAGTTGATCCCGGCGAACACCACCATCGGCGTACCGGCGTAGCTCTGTGCCGCGTCGTACAGCGGCAGGCACTGGCTGTGGTCGGCGTTCCAGGCCCAGGCTCCAGGGCCTGGCTGTTGTTCGCCGAGCAGGCGGTTGCGCACCGATTTGTTGGTGAACGCACCGCGCAGCATCACTTCGTGGTTGCTGCGGCGGGTGGAGTACTGGTTGAGGTCCTGCGGGTCCTCGCCGCGCGCCAGCAGCCATTCACCGGCCTGGCTGTTGGCAGGGATCGCGCCAGCAGGGGAAATATGGTCAGTGGTGACGTTGTCGCCCAGCACCATCAACGGCCGTGCGCCCTGGATCGCCAGGCTGGCCTTCGCTTCGGCCTGAATGTCAGCCAGGTACTGCGGGCGGCGCAGGTAGGTCGAGCGCGCGTCCCAAGGAAATTGCACGCTGCCCTCGGCCGACAGGGCCTGCCAATGGTGGGTACCATCCCACACGGTGGCCAGGCGCTGCTGGAAGAACTCCGGCTTGACTACTTGGGCTGCCAGTGCGGCGACGTCTTCATCGCTGGGCATCAGCTCATGCAGGTGCACCGGGTTGCCGGCGCTGTCGTACCCGAGTGCTTCGCAGGTAAGGTCGATCTCGACAGTACCGGCGATGGCAAAGGCCACGCAAAGGGCCGGTGACGCCAGGTAGCCAGCAGGCACCTTGGGGTTCACCCGGCCTTCGAAGTTGCGGTTGCCCGACAGCACCACCACACCTTTCAGGCCCTGGTCGGCAAAGGCTTCGACATGCTCTTCGAGCTTGCCGGAGTTGCCGATGCAGGTCATGCAGCCAAAGCCAGCCAAGTCGAAGCCCAGCGCGGAGAAGTCCTGCAGCAGGTCGGCCTCGGCCAAGTAGTCGGCCACCACCTGGGAGCCCGGCGACAGCGAGGTCTTGACCCAGGGTTTACGCTGCAGGCCCAGGCGGCGGGCGTTACGCGCCAGCAGGCCGGCCTGGATCATCTGCGCCGGGTTGGCGGTATTGGTGCAACTGGTGATCGCCGAGATCACCACGGCACCATGGCTGATTGGTGTACCAAAGGATGGCTCGAAGAACTGTTCGGCCTTGGGCCCGGCAATCAGGTTGCCGCCACCCAGCACCTGCTCCTGAAACGAGGCACCCGAACGCGACAGCGGCTGGCGTTGGTGCGGCTGGTACGGGCCGGCGACGCTGGGCTCGATGCTGGCCAGGTCCAATTCGATCAGCTCATCGAACTGTGGCTCTGGCAGGTCGTCGCGCCGGTGCAGGTTTTGCGCATGCATGTAGCTGGCGGCTTGCAGGCACAGCTCCGGCGAACGGCCGGTGAGCTTGAGGTAGTCCAGGGTCTGGTCGTCAAACGGGAAGAACACCACGGTGGCGCCATATTCCGGTGCCATGTTCGACACCGTGCCGCGCGCCGCCCAGCTCAGCGTTGTCAGGCCGGGGCCGGTGAACTCGACGAACTTGCCTACCACCGAGCGCTGGCGCAGGATCTCAGCCACATGCAGCGACAGGTCGGTGGCGGTCACGCCGGGGCGCAACGCATTGGTAACGCGAAAACCGATCACCTGCGGGAAGTTGATCGGCACCGGCTCGCCGACCATCGCCGCCTGCCCCTCCAGGCCGCCGACACCCCAGCCCAGCACGCCGATGGCGTTGATCATCGGCGTGTGGCTATCGGTGGCGACCATGTCGTCCGGGTGCAACAGGCGCTGGCCGTCTTCGGTGCGGCTTTCCCACACCACCTTGGCCAGGGCTTCCATGTTCATCTGGTGAATGATGCCGGTGCCTGGTGGGATCACGCCAAAGTTGTCCAGGCTCTTTTGCGCCCACTTGATGAAGCGATAGCGCTCGCTGTTGCGGCGGAAGTCGATGTCCAGGTTCTGCTCGACCGCTTCCGGCTCGGCATAACGCTCTACGATTACCGAGTGGTCGATAGTAAGCACCGCCGGGATCTGCGGGTTCATCGCCGCCGGGTCGCCACCCAACTCGGCCACCACGTCACGCATGCCGGCAAAGTCGGCCAGCGCCGGCAGGCAGGTGGTGTCATGGAACATCAGGCGATTGGGCTGGAACGGCACTTCGCAATCCGGGCCCTGGCCCAGGGCGCGGGCCAGCACCGGCTGCAGCGCCTGCGGCGTGCAGCGGGCGACGTTCTCCAGCAGGATACGGATGGAAAACGGCAGGCGTTGCAGCTGGCTGGGGTTCAGCAGCTTCTTCAGGTCGACATAGGCAAATTGCGCCTGGTCGATCTCCAGGGTGCTCATCAGGTCGCGGGCAGTCTCGGTCATGCTCGTATCGCTCGGTTTCTTGTCGTGTGCACAGGGCGCATTGGGTACTCGGCGCTGTGGATGAGCCGATGGTAAAAGCAGCCTGGGCGGATGAAAATTGATCAATTACCACAGCAGCGTTCGCCAAGCGCGAACGCTCGCCAAGGGCCCTACTCCGCCAACTTCAGGTGGTCGACAAAGGTCTTGAGGGTGGCCGAGGCCCCCTCGAACTTGCGCAGCGCCAGCAGCAGCGTGCGCTGCGCCCAGGGCTCGTCGAGGGTCACCGCCTTGAGCTTGTGGCTACGCAGGTACTGGTCGATGACACTACGCGGCAGCACGGCCACCCCGAGCCCGTTCGACACCATGCGGCACATGCAGTCGAAGCTGCTGATGCGGATGCGCAGCTTCAGCGCCTTGCCCAGCCGTTCGGCTTCGCTGGTAAGCAAGGTGTGCACCGAGCTTTCCAGGTGCGGGCCGACCATCTCGTGCTCCAGCACCTCTGCAAAGCGCACCCGCTGACGGGCCGCCAGGGCATGCCCGGCGGGCACCACCAGGGTCAGTTCGTCGTGTCGGTAAGGGAAGGTTTCCAGCCCCTGCGCCGGGGTTTGCGCGGCGATGATGCCCAGGTCCGCGCGCCCGTCAGCAACCGCGCGGACCACCGCCGAGCCCACCCGCTCCTCGATGTCGAACTTGATCGCCGGGTACAACTGGGCAAAGCCGGCCAGGTCCTGTGGCAGAAACTGCGACAGCGCCGAAGTGATGGCATGGATGCGAATATGGCCCTTGACCCCGCTGGCATAGCCGCTCAGTTCAGTGTCCAGCTGGGCCATGGTCTGCTTGAGCTGGCGGGCGTAGAACAGTAGCGACTGGCCGGCCGGTGTCAGCTCCACGCCGCGAGCATTGCGCACCAGCAATGGCGAGCCGATCTGCGCCTCCAGCTCGGTGATGCGCTTGCTGATGGCCGACACCGCCATATGCTTGATGCGGCTGGCGCGGGTGAGGTTGCGCTCCTGGGCCACGGTGATGAACAGGTCCAGGCTGGTAAGGTCGTAACGCACGGCAAAGTCCTGAAAGGCAAAAGCCGGGGCAGTTTGTGCCCACCCCGGTGTTGAACGGCGCGGGTCAGCCAGCGCTCCATGGGAACAGGCCAAAGCCCATGGCCACGAACATGATCAGCATGCACAGCGCGAACGCCCATTTCAGCGTGTACTTCTGGTGGTCACTGAACTCTACCCCAGCCAGGCCACACAACAAGTAGGTTGAAGCCACCAGCGGGCTGAGCAGGTGGATAGGCTGGCCGACCAACGAGGCGCGGCCAATCTCGGCATGGGTGATGCCATACACCTCGGCGGCCTTGGCCAGCACCGGCAGTACCCCATAGTAGAAGGCGTCGTTGGACATGAAGAAGGTGCCCGGGATGCTCGCCAGCGCCGTGATCGGTGCCATGTATGGGCCCCAACTGGCCGGCAGCATGTCGAGGAAGCTCTTGGACATGGCATCGACCATGCCAGTACCCGAGAGGATGCCTGCGAGGATGCCGGCGGCGAGGAAGATGGCGATCTGGTTCAGCGCCGTCGGCGCGTGAGCGGAAATGCGCCGACGCTGGTCTTGCATATGCGGGTAGTTGATCACCAGGGCAATCGAGAATGCGACCATGAACAGGATCGCCAGCGGCAGGATTTCCAGCACCAGGCCGGTCATCAGGGCGATGGTCAGGCCGGCATTCAGCCAGAACAGCTTGGGCCGGCGCAGTTCGGCGTTTTCTTCCGACAGCGACGGCGTGGCCTCATTATCAGCATCGTCGAACACCGTGGCGGCCGCGCCCAGCGACTGCGGCAGGCGGCCCAGGCGCTGGCGTTCACGGGTGCCGATGAACCAGGCCAGCAGCAATACGCCCAGGAAGCTGATGATCAGCGTCGGGATCAGCGGCAGGAACAGTTCGGCGGTTTCCACCTGCAGCGAGGCGGCGGCACGGGCCAGTGGCCCACCCCAGGGCAGCAGGTTGGTAACGCTGGCGGCGAGGATTACCACACAGGTCAGCGCCAGCGGGTCCAGGCGCATGCGCTTAAACAGCGGCAACATGGCCGTGGCGGTGATCATGTAGGTGGTCGAGCCATCGCCGTCGAGCGACACCAGCCCCGCCAGCAGCGCGGCGAACACCACCGCTTTCATCGGGTCACCGCCGATCAGCTGGATGAACTTCTTGATGATTGGGTCGAACAAGCCGGTGTCGAACATCACCCCGAAATAGAGAATGGCGAACATCACCATGATCGCTGTGGGTGCGACCTTGCGCAGCCCGTCGATCATCATGTCGCCCATATCTGGCCCGAAGCCTGCGAACAACGCGAACAGGATCGGTACCGTGGTCATCGCCACCAGCGGCGACAGGCGCTTGGTCATGATCAGTGCCATGAAGGTCACGATCATGCCGTATCCGAGAAATGACAGCATTTGTATCACCTTGACTTGAAATACAATTGTTTTTATGGGTCAGCGCCAAACAGGCGCATCAAGGTAGAGCGGCAGGCGTTCGGCCTGTGCCGTCAGCTCATGTGCAGGCCGCCATTGAGCGAGAAATCCGCCCCGTTTGCATAGCCCGATTCGTCGGATGCCAGCCAGGCGCAGATGGCGGCGATCTCGTCCGGGGTGCCCAGGCGGCGTGCGGGGATGTCCTGGATGATGCGGTCCATCACCGAGGCACTGGTGACAGAGCGCAGTTTGGGTGTGGTGATGAAGCCCGGCGACACGGTATTGACCGTCACCCCGCGCGCGCCCACTTCACGGGCCAGCGCACGGGTGAAGCCACGGATGGCAGACTTGGCTGTGGAATAGTTGACCTGGCCGACTTGGCCGATCTGGGCGTTGACCGAGGAGATGTTGATTACCCGGCCCCAGCCACGCGCAACCATGTCGTCGATCACCTGGCGGGTGACGTTGAACAGGGAATTGAGGTTGGTATCGATGACCGTGCTCCAGTCACCCGGTTGCATATCGCGGAATACCACGTTGATGGCGGTGCCGGCGTTGTTCACCAAGACATCCACCGGGCCGACCTCACGCTTGATGCGGGCAAAGGCCTCCTGGCACGACGCCCAGTCGGCGACATTGCCTTCCGAGGCGATGAAGTCGAAGCCGCGCTGTTTCTGCTCGGCCAGCCAGGCGTCCTTGTGCGGCGATGCAGGGCCACAGCCGACCACGACGGTGAAACCGTCCCGGGCCAGGCGCTGGCAGATGGCAGTGCCAAGGCCGCCCATTCCCGCCGTGACATAGGCGATACGTTTGCTCATGGGTGTACTCCGTTTTGTTTTTGTGGGGAGCATTACTGGCCACCGGTGGCGGCGGTTGCACATTACTTAACGCGAAGTCAGATTGTTTTGCAAGGCGATACAGTACAATTTATTTTGCAAACCATGCCAAAAACAAACTGCATATTAGAATTCAAATAGACAAATATATCGAAAACATCGACCTACCCAGTGGCAGCGGGTTCACCCGCGAACACCGGCGCAGCCGGCGCCATGCACCGCGTCGCACTCTTCGCGGGGTGAACCCGCTCCCACAGGGAACCCGGTATGCTTACGAACGCCGCAACTGTCAGCCCTCCAGAAGCCTGCGCAGCATCAGCACCGCACTGTCCGGGGTGGTCAGCACCGGCCTGCCGCTGGCATAGCGCGCACCTTCCGCCGCCGAGGTCATGGAGAACTGGGCAAAGCACAGCACATCGCAGGCCTCGATCTGCCCGGCCAGGTCGGCAATCAGCCGGTCATGCCCGGCCGCATCGCCCTGGTGCAAGGCTTCCAGCGCCTGCGGGCAGGCCGCCGATACCAGGCGAATCTGCACACCCCGCGCCTCAGCCGCCTTGGCGAACTCCTCGCTCATCGAGCCGATGCTCGGCTCGAACGTGGCAAGGATGCCTATCGTGCGGCCTAGCCCCAACGCCTCTTCGATCATCGCCTCGTTGGGCTTGAGCACCGGAATGTCCAGCTCGCGACGGCTCAGTTCGATGGCCTCGCCGAACGCCGAGCAGGTGAACAGCACCGCATGCGCGCCAGCATCGCGGGCGTAGCGGGCCAGTGCGCAGAAGCGCCGCTTGAGGCCGTCGGTCAACTCCCCTGCACTGCGCAGATCGCGGGCCAATGAGTCTTCCAGCAGGTTGCACAGTTCGGCCTCGGGCCACAGCCGGGCGAAGGTTTCGTTTATCGGCGCAATGGCCACAGGCGTGGCGTGGATGAGAAAAATGCGTTTGGTGCTGGTCATGCGTACTCCAGAGGTGCAAACATTGTTGACGGCAAGCCAGGCTTGCCAGGGATGATGTTTCCGGCCGGGGGTTGCCCGGCTGTTTTTCGCGGCTCGCCGCCCGTTGCTCGAAGCACCAGGACATGACCTCCAAGATAAAAACGGACCTCGCCGGCCAACTCGCACCGAAGATCCTCGACATGGCCCGGGCCCGCTCGATGCGCGCCGGCGACCCACTGCGCGAAGAAGCCTTCGCCAAGGAACTGGGCGTGTCGCGCTCGCCGGTGCGCCGCGGCTTTGCCTTGCTCGAAGACCTCGGCCTGGCGGTCAAGGAGCCCAACCGCGGCTATTTCCTCACCCGCGATGCCCGCGACATCGACGTACGCAAACTGCCGCTGGATGTCGATACCTTCGAAGACTTCTACCTGCGCGTGGTCGACGATGTACTGGCCAGCGAGATCAGCACCTCGTTCTTCGAAGCCGAGTTGCTGCGCAAGTACGACGTGCCTCGCGGCCAGTTGCTCAAGGTGCTCAACCGCCTGGCCAACGAAGGCATGATCGAGCGCAACCCGGGCCAAGGCTGGAGCATCAACAGCTTCCTGCACGACTCCGAAGCGCATATCCAGAGCTACCGCTTTCGCATGGCCATCGAGCCGGCGGCGCTGCTGGAGCCCGGCTACAAGGTCGACACTGCGGCCTTCGCCAAGGCCCGGCGCACCCAACAAGAGCTGCTCGACGGCGATATCTTCACCCTGTCGCGTTCGCAACTGTTCCACATCGGTTCGCAACTGCACGAGCTGATCGTGCGCTGCTCGGGCAACACCTTCTTCCTTGAGGCAATCCGTCGGCAGAACCAACTGCGCCGGTTCATGGCCTACCAGTCCAACGTCGATCGCCCGCGGTTGATCAGCCAGTGCAAGGAGCACATCCAGCTGCTCGACTTGATCGAACAGGGCCGGCGCGAAGAGGCAGCGGCGTTCCTGCGCGAGCACCTGGATGTGGTCAGCCGGCTCAAGGCCGCTCGCGAAGCCCAGGAAGCCCGCGACCTGAAGCAGGCGCTGGCAGTCGCCGACCTGGGCTAGGAGCACGGCGCGTCGAGCACCACCACCCCATCATCGTCGCCATACAGCCAGTCACTGGCGGCGATGGTCTGCCCGGCGAAGGTCACGCTCAGGCCCACCTGCCCTTCGTTGCGTTTGACCGATTTGCGCGGGGTCACGCCCAGCGCCTTGATTGCCAGCGGCAGCCCTTGCAGCACGGCCTTGTCACGCACATGGCCGTACACCAGCACACCCGCCCAGCCGTTGCGCGCTAGGTCTTCGGCGATGTGGTCACCGAACAGCGCGCAGCGCTCGCTGCCACCCCCGTCGATCACCAGCACCTTGCCCTGCCCTGGCTGACTGCTCAGCTCCTTGATCCGTGAGTTGTCCTCGAAGCACTTCACCGTCACCGCCTGCCCCTGGAAATCCCGTTTACCGCCCAGGTCAACGAATACCGGCGCCAGCAACCGGGCCCGCTCGCCCAGTTCGTCGCACAGGTCCGTGGTCTTGATCATGTTGCACTCTCCTCTGTTCAGTAGGTCAGTTGCCGAAACAAATGTTGCACGAATTGGCTTTCTATGCAATAAAATGCAAAGTCGAACACGAAGGCCAATCCACGGTGCACAGCAGGACCGCACCTGAACCCGTACTGGACGACTGACCTTTAATGTATTTCGTAATCATGACGTACACAAATGAGTGTCATCGATCAAACGCCTTGATCCTCAACAGAACGCCCGAATAAAAATGGTTAGGAGAGTGTGATGCGAATTCTGGTTCTTCCCTGCGACGGTATCGGCCCCGAGATCGTGGAGTCGTCGATGGCGGCATTGCACGCTGCCAATGGCAAGTTCGACCTGGGCCTGTCGTTCGACTACGACGACGTCGGCTTCGTCAGCCTGGAAAAGTACGGCACCACCCTGCGAAACGAAGTGCTGGAGAAGGCCAAGACCTACGATGGCATCATCCTCGGCACCCAGTCCCACGCCGACTACCCGGCCCCGGAAAAAGGCGGGCGTAACGTTTCGGCGGGTTTCCGCATTGGCCTGGACCTCTACGCCAACGTGCGCCCGGCGCGTACCCGCAGCTTCCTCGAATCGAACATGAAACCAGGCAAGCACATGGACCTGGTGATCATGCGCGAGGCCACCGAAGGCTTCTACCCGGACCGCAACATGAGCCGCGGCTGGGGTGAAGTGATGCCCTCGCCCGACATGGCTCTGTCGACCCGCAAGATCACCCGCCACTGCAGCGAACGCATCGCCCGCCGCGCTTTCGAACTGGCGATGAAGCGCAAGCGCAAGGTCACCGCGATCCACAAGGCCAACAGCTTCCACATGACCGATGGCCTGTTCCTGGAATGCGTGCGCAACGTGGCCAAGGATTTCCCGGAGGTGCAACTGGACGACCTGCTGGTGGATGCCTCCACCGCCCACCTGGTGCGCAGCCCGGAGCGCTTCGACGTACTGGTGGCGACCAACTTCTACGGCGACATCATCAGCGACCTGGCCAGCGAGCTGTCCGGCAGCCTGGGCCTGGCCGGTTCGATGATGGCCAGCGACATCCACTGCTGTGCCCAGGCCCAGCACGGTTCGGCGCCAGACATCGCCGGGCAGGACAAGGCCAACCCGGTGTCGATGATCCTTTCGGTGGCCATGCTGCTGCAGTGGATGGGGGAGCACCACGGCAAACCGGCGCTGTTCGAGGCCGGCAAGGCCATGGAGCAGGCCGTGGACGTAGTGCTGGAAGACCCGGCCAAGCGCACTGCCGACCTCGGTGGCCAACTGGGTTGCCGTGCCTTCGGCGAAGCCGTGGCGGCGGTCATCGCCGGTTGACCGCGCTTGGCGGCACGCCCATGCGTGCCGCCAAGCGCCCTTCCCTACCTGAACAGGCCTGCGTTCCGAGCCCCATGCATTCGGCGCCAGGCTGGAGGAACTGGCCGTGAGCCAACCGATTCTGGGCTGCATCGCAGACGACTTCACCGGCGGCACCGACCTTGCCAGCATGCTGGTACGCGGCGGCATGCGCACCCTGCTGGTGATCGGCGTACCCGCCGGGCCGATCGACAGCGACGCCGATGCCATCGTCATCGCCCTCAAGACCCGCACACTGCCCGCCGCACAGGCGGTCGAGCAATCCCTCGCAGCACTTGCATGGCTCGAGGCCGCCGGCTGCCGACAGTACTTCTTCAAGTACTGTTCCACCTTCGATTCCACCGCGCAAGGCAATATCGGCCCGGTAGCCGATGCCTTGCTCGACGCGCTGGACACACCATTTGCCCTGGCCTGCCCGGCCTTCCCGGAAAACCAGCGCAGCCTGTTCAATGGCCACCTGTTCGTCGGCGACACGTTGCTGAGCGAGTCCGGCATGCGCCACCACCCGCTCACGCCGATGACCGATGCCAACCTGGTGCGCGTGCTGCAACAGCAGACGCCGCGCAAGGTCGGCCTGGTCCGCCAGGCCACTGTCAGCCAAGGTGCCGCCGCAGTGCGCCAGGCCTTGGCCGATACCCAGGCAAGTGGCTGTGGCTATGCCATCGTCGATGCCATCAGCAACACCGACCTGATGGTGATTGGCGAAGCCGCCAGTGAGCAGCGGCTGATCACCGGTGGTTCAGGCGTTGCCCTGGGCCTGCCGGGCAACTACAAACGCGCCGGACTGCTGGCTGATGCCGCCTGCGCGGCAGCATTGCCAGCAGTCGAGGGTTTGGCGGCGGTGCTCTCCGGCAGCTGCTCGGTGGCCACCAACGGCCAGGTCGCGCATTGGCGCGACAGTGGCAAACCCAGCTTCGCCCTCGACCCGCTGCGCCTGGCCGAAGGCCATGACCTGGTGACAGAAGCACTGGGCTGGGCCCAGCCACTGCTGGCCCAGGGCCCGGTGCTGGTTTATGCCAGCGCACCGCCAGACGCGGTAAAGGCGGTGCAGGCCCGGCTGGGCGTGGAGGCCGCCGGGGCAATCGTCGAGCGCGCCCTGGCGCAGATCGCCGTCGGCCTGCTGGAACTGGGCGTACGCACCTTCGTGGTAGCGGGTGGCGAAACCTCCGGTGCAGTGGTCAAGGCCCTGGGCGTCGAGGCGCTGCGCATCGGCCCGTCGATTGCCCCCGGCGTGCCCTGGACCCTCAGCCAGAGCCAGGCCCCTGTGGCTTTGGCGTTGAAGTCGGGCAACTTCGGCGGCCCAGGCTTCTTCACCCAGGCCTTGGAGCTGGCGCCATGAACGAGAGCAAGCAACGCGAGGACATCGTCCTGCTGGGCAAGTCGATGTACGACCGCGGCCTGACCCACGGCGGCACCGGCAATATCAGCGTGCGCCTGGACGATGGCTGGCTGCTCACCCCCACCGGGTCCAGCCTGGGCCGGCTGGACCCGGCGCGGCTGACCAAGCTCGACTGGGAGGGCCGCCATGTCAGCGGCGACAAGCCATCCAAGGAGCTGATGCTGCACCTGGCCATGTACCAGGAACGGCCCACCAGCGGTGCGGTGGTGCACCTGCACTCAACGCACTCGGTGGCGGTGTCGGTGCTCGACGGGCTGGACCCGGACGACCTGCTGCCGGCCATTACCGCCTATTACGCCATGCGTGTCGGCAAGCTGCCGCTGGTGCCTTACTACGCACCCGGTGACCCGGCACTGGCCGAAGCGGTGCGGGCGTTTTCGGGCAAGCACCACGCCATGCTGCTGGCCCACCACGGGCCGGTAGTGGCGGGCAGCGACCTGCATGCGGCGGTGGATGCCACGGAAGAGCTGGAGGCAACGGCGCAGCTGTTTCTGCTGATTTTCCAGCATAAGTTCCGCACCTTGACCCCGGAGCAGGTGGCGGAGTTGCGGAGGCAGTATCCGGTCAAGTGATGCGTTTTCCGGGCAATTTGGGGGGCGCTTTGCGCCCCATCGCGACACAAGGCCGCTCCTACAGGAGAGCGCGGTCCCCTTGTAGGAGCGGCCTTGTGTCGCGATGGGCTGCGAAGCAGCCCCAAAAATCTCACCCTCCCCGATAAACACCAGGAGACCCCATGTTCAAAAGCCTGAAAACCTGGTGGGCCACCCCGCTGGTAGGCACCGCGGGCGCCTTCCTCGCCAGCGCCGCCCACTGGCCCCTGCCATGGATCATCGGCTCGATGCTGGCCGTGATCATCGTCCGTTGCAGCGGCTGGGCCATCGCCGAAATTCCCAATGGCCGCAAGTCTGGCCAATGGCTGATCGCAACCTCCATCGGCCTGCACTTCACCCAGCCGGTGGTGCATGAAATTGCCGGGCATTTCCTGCTGATGCTGGCCGCCGCCTTCGTCACCCTGTTGCTGGCCCTGGCCGGCATCGCCTTCATGCACCGCCGCGGCATGGACCTGACCACCGCCTACTTCGCCTTCATGCCGGCCAACTTCGCCGAGATGATCCAGCTGGGCATGCGCTACCGGGCCAACGTCAGCCAGATCGCCGCCGCGCACAGCATCCGCCTGGTGCTGATTGTGCTTATTGTACCGCCAGCGATGTTCCTGCTGGTGCACGCAGCGCCTGGCGCCGTGCAAACGCGCCTGCCAGCCGACTGGCTGTGGCTAGGGCCGATGCTGGCGGGCGGAGTGCTGGTGGCCTTGTCGTGGAAGCGCCTGGGGTTGCCTAACCCATGGATGTTCGGGCCGATGGCCTTGTGTGCGGTGCTGACGGCAAGTTTCGACCTGCGCATGGCGCTGCCGGTGGAATTGAGCCATTACGGCCAGTTGATGATCGGCTGCGCGCTGGGCAGCTTCTTCGACCGCGGTTTTTTCCGGCGCTCGCCGCTGTACCTGGCCAAGGTGGTGGCGTTCACCTTGTCGATGATTACTTGCACCTTCCTGTTTGCCTGGGGCTTTGCCTGGTTGTCGGGTAGCGGGTTGTTGACGCTGCCATTGGGGATGATGCCGGGCAGTGCCACCGAGATGTACCTGACGGCCGAGGCGCTGAACCTTGGGGCGGGGATGGTGACGGCGATGCAGATCATGCGCCTGGTAGTAGTGATGCTGTGTGCGGAGCCGCTGTTGAAAGTGTGGTTGGGGCGGCGGGCAGCGGTCGAATCCTGAGATTGCCGGGGCCGCCTCGCTGCCCCGAAATTCAGATTTCCACGACAACATTCGGCACAACCTGCCCCTGCGCCGCCCGACGCAGCTCCAGGATGGGCGACTTGCGCGCAAACGACCCGCTGAGGTGGCGCTTCATCAGGTGCGCCGCCTCCAGGTTGTCGCCTTCCTCCACCAGTTCGACCATGCGCAGGTGCTCGGCACACTGGGTATACAGGCGCTTGCGGTCGATCATCGAGCGGTATTCGATCAACCGGCGCATGTTGTTCAACTGCCTGAGAATCATCAGGTACAGCGGGTTGCCCGACAGCTTGATCAGCTCTTCATGAAAACGAATGCCTGACTTCAGCAACATGTCCGCAGGCAGGGTGTCGATACCGCCCGCCAGCAAATCGCTCTGCTCCTTCTTCAACCGGCGCAGCACCTCCAGGTCGCAGATAAAGCTGCTTTCCAGCAGCGCCGCCGGCTCGATAAGAGCGCGCACGCGGTAGATCTGCTCCAGTGTCTCCGGGGTCTTGGCCACGTCGAGGAAACGCCAGCCATAGCCCGGCTTGGGCTCCGCCCAGCCGACCTTGGCCGCCCGGTTGAGCATGTCGGTCACCTGGAACTTGGTCAGGCCATAGCGGTCGCGCAGGTACTTTTCGGTCACCTCTGCCGGGATGGCGTCGTTGAGCCAGTCCTCGGATAGCCGGTAGTACTCGGGCGGCTCTTCCAGCGAAGTGACTTCGTCACTGCCGGGCACCACCTCACCGGGCATCTCCAACACGAAGAAGCCCCGGTTGGGGATCTGCTCCAGCAGTTTCTGCTCGGCAAGCGTGGTCAGTGCCTCGCGCGCGGGCGAGCGCGACACCTGGAAGCTATCGGCCACCTTCTGCGCACTGAGGTGCGCGCCCGGGGCCAGTTCGCCCAGCTGAATCTTTTGCCGGATTTCAGAAACGATTCTCTGGACTAAGGTGCTCGATGCCATGTACCTGAACCAATCAAAGGTAAGTGTTTGCGCTGCCGGATCTGCGCCACAGTATACGCGAGCGGCCACGGCGTTGCCCGGGCAACGCCGCCGCCTGGTGGGCGCTGCCGGCATCAGAGGATGTCGAACGGGTACTCCACGATCAGGCGCAGTTCATCCACATCGCCCTCGCCCTGCGCCGCATTGGCGCGGTGGGTGGCGTGGCGCAAACGCAGCGAAAGATCCTTGGCCGCGCCAGACTGCACCACATAGCGCAGGTCGAGGTTGCGTTCCCAGTGCTCGCCGCCCTGCCCCTGCAAGCCGGCATAGCCGCCCAGCGGGTCGGCCTGGCTGCCGTCAATGTCGTCGCCCTTGATGTAGCGGGCCGAGAACTTCAGCCCCGGCACGCCGTAGCTCGCCAGATCCAGGTCATAACGCAGCTGCCAGGAGCGCTCGTGGGCGCCATTGAAGTCGGAGTAGTTCACCGAGTTGGCGAGAAAGATCGAGTCACCGCCCACATAATCGAACGGTGTGTCACCGTCGACTTTCTGGTAGGCCGCCGTCAACTTGTGCGCACCAAAGGCATAGCCCACCGCAAAGCTGTAGGTAGTGTTGTCGATCTCACCCTGCAAAGCCTTGCCGGTGTCGCGGGTGCGGTACAGGTTGAAGTCGAAGTCCAGCGCCTGGCTATCGCTCAACGGCAAGACGTACAGCAGGTTGCCGTAGTACTGCCGCCAGGTTTCGGCGAAATCGGCCGCGTACAGGCTGGCATTGAGCTGCGGGGTAATTGCGTAAGTGCCTCCGACAAAATCGATGGCCTTGCCAACCTTGCCCTCGCCGTAGTTCAGGTACAGCTCATCGTCGTGGTTGCTGGAGTCGCGCAGTTTGTACGCGGTGAAATGCCCGGCATCCAGGCGCAGCCCTTCTACCTCCTGGCTGGTCAACAGCGCGCCGGTTGCTGTCTCGGGCAGCAAACGCGAGTCACCGGTGGCAAACACCGGAAGCTCGGTGCGCATGTCGCCATAGCGCAATTCGGTGCTGGACAAGCGCGCCTTCAGCACCCCCCCTGCACTGGCATAGCTGTCTTCAGGGCGACCATCACTGTCGACGGGCAGCAGGTCGGCCCCCGAGCGCCCACGACCACCGTCGAGTTTCAGGCCGAGCAGGCCATGGGCATCCACGCCCAGGCCCAGCGTGCCTTGGGTGAAGCCCGACTGATAGAACGCCAGCTCCCCCTGTGCCCACTCCTCGCGGTAGCTCTGGTCGCCGGCAGCGGCATCGCGGAAGTCGCGGTTGAAATAGAAATTGCGGGTGAGCAGGCGAAGGCTGCTGCCCTCGATGAAGCCTTTTGCCTCGGCTTGCTCCGAAGCTTGTGCCAGACCGCTTGAAAGGCACAGTGCCAACGCCGTAAGGCCAACTGATGCTGCATGCATGGTGGGTATTTCCTGGTTTAGAAGGTGTTGCCCGCGCCGTGCAGCTGCGGGCTTTGTTGTTGTCGATCTAAAACGCAGCCCAAAAATAACATTGCATTTTAAAACGTCAATATGCCAATCTTGATTTACAAATTGAGCAATATTTGTACGTGCGAATTTTTATATCCAATAAATCCGATACAGCCGCAGCCCTTGAAGGAACCCCTCCTGATGCAGCGCAGAACAAAAATTGTTGCCACCCTGGGACCTGCCACCGAATCACCCGCCGCCATCGAGGGCCTGGTCCGCGCCGGTGTGGACGTGGTGCGCCTGAACTTCTCCCACGGTTCGGCAGCCGAGCACATAGCCCGTGCCGAGCTGGTGCGGGAAATGGCGCACAAGCATGGCCGCTTCGTCGCCATCCTCGCCGACCTGCAAGGCCCGAAAATCCGCATTGCCCGCTTTGCCCAGGGCAAGGTCCAACTGAGCAAGGGCCAGCGCTTCGTGCTGGATGCCTCGCTCGACAAGCAGGCAGGCGACGCCCACGCAGTGGGCATCGACTATGCCGCACTGGTCAGCGACAGCCGCGCGGGCGACATCCTGCTACTGGACGACGGGCGCCTCGAACTGCAAGTGCTGCAGGCCGAGGCCAGCCGGCTGGTGTGCGAGGTGCTGGTCGGTGGCCCGCTGTCCAATAACAAAGGCATCAACCGCAAGGGCGGCGGCCTGTCCGCCAGCGCACTGACCGACAAGGACCGCGAAGACATCTGCACCGCCGCGCGCATGCAGGTCGACTACCTGGCGGTGTCATTCCCCCGCGATGCCAGCGACATGCACCTGGCGCGGCAGTTGCTGCACGCCGCTGGTGGTGAAGCCGGGCTGGTCGCCAAGATCGAACGCGCCGAGACCGTCGCCGACCCGGCGGTGCTCGATGGCATCATCGAAGCCAGCGAAGGCGTGATGGTGGCCCGCGGCGACCTGGGTGTGGAAATCGGTGATGCCGAACTGGTGGCAGTTCAGAAGCTGATCATCGACCGTGCCCGTAGCCTGAACCGCGTGGTGATCACCGCCACGCAGATGATGGAATCGATGATCAGCCAGTCACTGCCCACCCGTGCCGAAGTGTTCGACGTGGCCAACGCGGTACTCGACGGTACCGATGCGGTCATGCTGTCGGCAGAAACTGCCACGGGTGCCTATCCGGTGGAAACCGTCCAGGCCATGGTGCGGGTCATAGCCGGTGCCGAACGCCACCCGCAGGCACAGCGTTCCCGCCACCGCATGGACGAAGTGTTCCAGCGTATCGACGAAACC
This sequence comes from Pseudomonas sp. TWI929, assembly GCF_039673335.1. Lineage (NCBI taxonomy): Bacteria > Pseudomonadati > Pseudomonadota > Gammaproteobacteria > Pseudomonadales > Pseudomonadaceae > Pseudomonas > Pseudomonas sp. TWI929. Next base: position 3,448 of record NZ_JBDJLK010000030.1, on the reverse strand, counting down.
ATCGCGCTATCGGCCATGTACGCAGCCAACCACCTCAGCGGGGTCAAGGCCATCATCAGCCTGACCGAAACCGGTGATACCCCACGCCTGATGTCGCGCATTCGCTCGCACCTGCCGATCTACGCCTGCTCCGGCAACCCGCGCACGCAACACCGGGTGGCCCTGTTCCGTGGCGTGCAGACCTTGCCGTTGAACACCGAGCAGATGCCACTGGCTGAAATCAACCAATGCGCGGTGGACGCCTTGCTGCAACGCCAGGTGGTGAGCCATGGCGACCTGGTGCTGATCACCCGCGGCGACCACGCGAACGACCAGGGTGGTACCAACACCCTGCGTATCGTGCGGGTGGGTGATGCCATTCGCTGAGCAGCCAGGAGAACCTTGATGAACATGTCAACCCGCAACACCCTAGCGCCTGGCCCGAAACTGGTCATCGCCAACTGGAAGATGCACGGCACCCACGCCGGTAATGCCCGGCTGATCGACGCCTTGCTGCCCAGCCTGCCGCCCATGCCTGGGGTACAAGTGGCGATCTGCCCGCCAATGCCCTACCTCGCCCAGCTGGCCGGGCTGCTGAGCCGCACCGGCATCAGCCTGGGGGCGCAGAACATCAGTGAGCGCGCCGAGGGCGCCTTCACCGGCGAAGTCAGCGGGCAAATGCTCGCCGACCTGGGCTGCGGCTACGCCCTGGTCGGGCACTCGGAGCGTCGCAGCCTGTATGGCGAGACCGATGCACAGGTGGCCATGAAGTTCGAGGCCGCGCTGCGCGCCGGCCTGACCCCGGTGCTGTGCCTGGGTGAAACCATCCACCAGCGGCGCGCTGGCAATACCAACGCGGTAATCGGCTCGCAGCTCAAGGCGGTACTGGAGCAGGTTGGCATGGCGCAGTTGGCCAAGGGCGTGATCGCCTACGAGCCAGTGTGGGCCATTGGCACTGGCGAAACCGCCAGCCCGGCGCAGGCACAGGCGGTGCATGCGCACATCCGCCAGTTGCTGGCCGCGCAGCCCCCCGCAACCGCGGCGCGCATACGCCTGCTGTATGGCGGCAGCGTCAAGGCCGAAAACGCCGCGCAGCTGTTTGCCCAAAAAGACATCGACGGCGGCCTGATCGGCGGCGCCTCGCTGGACGCTGATGCGTTCGCGGCCATTTGCCGTGCGGCCATAACGCCCCCCATCTCACAGATCTAGCGGCCCGCTCCCACAGAGGGCCGAGTAAGCCTTTGAAATTTGAGTACAACAACAAGGACCTACCATGAGCGCCAACTCTCGCTTGACTACCCTCTTCCCCACCGCCGAACAAGTCCCCCCGGCCTACCGCCTGGCCGAACCACTCCACCAGCGCGAGTACCTGGTCGACGGCCAATTGCGCCACTGGCCCGGCGCCGTTGCCACCGTCCATAGCCCGGTGCACCTGGCCAGCGATAACGGCGACCATCCAGTCGTCCTCGGCAGCGCCCCATTACTGGGTGCCGACGCCGCGCTTGACGCTCTGGATGCAGCAGTGCGCGCCTATGACAACGGCCAGGGCAACTGGCCAACCCTGCACGTCGCCGAGCGCATCCAGCATGTCGAAACCTTCCTGGCACGCATGCGTGAGCAGCGCCAGACCGTGGTCAAGCTGCTGATGTGGGAAATTGGCAAGAACCTCAAGGACTCGGAAAAGGAATTCGACCGCACCTGCGACTACATCGTCGACACCATTAACGCCCTCAAGACACTGGATCGCCGCTCCAGCCGTTTCGAACTGGAACAAGGCACCCTCGGCCAGATCCGCCGGGTACCACTGGGCGTCACCCTGTGCATGGGGCCATATAACTACCCGCTCAATGAAACTTTCACCACGCTGATCCCGGCGCTGATCATGGGCAACACCGTGGTGTTCAAGCCGGCCAAGTTCGGCGTGCTGCTGATTCGCCCTTTGCTCGAAGCGTTCCGCGACAGCTTCCCGCCGGGGGTGATCAACGTCATCTACGGGCGCGGCCGCGAAACGGTGAGCGCGCTGATGGCCAGCGGCAAGGTCGACGTGTTCGCCTTCATCGGCACGCACAAGGCCGCCAGCGACTTGAAGAAACTGCACCCGCGCCCGCACCGCCTGCGCGCTGCGCTAGGGCTGGATGCCAAGAACCCAGGTATCGTGTTGCCCGACGTCGACCTGGACAACGCCGTCAGTGAGGCCATCACCGGCGCGTTGTCATTCAACGGCCAGCGCTGCACGGCACTGAAGATCCTGTTCGTACACGAGAACGTGGCCGACGCCTTCCTCGCCAAGTTCAACGACCAGTTGGCGGCGCTCAGACCCGGCATGCCGTGGGAGCCTGGCGTGGCGCTGACACCGCTGCCCGAGCCCGGCAAGGTCGACTACCTGGCCACCCTGGTCGCCGATGCCCAGGCCAAGGGGGCCAAGGTGGTCAACCCTGGCGGCGGCGAGGCACGGGGTTCATTCTTCTACCCGGCACTGCTGTACCCGGTTAAGTCCGACATGCGCGTGTACCACGAAGAGCAGTTCGGCCCGCTGGTACCGGTGGTGCCCTACCGCGACCTGCAGACGGTGATCGACTATGTGCTGGCCTCTGACTACGGGCAGCAGGCAAGCATCTTCGGCAACGACAGTGCCCAGGTTGGCCGGCTGGTCGATGCCTTGGCCAACCAGGTCGGGCGCATCAACATCAACGCGCAATGCCAGCGTGGCCCCGATACCTTCCCGTTCAATGGCCGCAAGAACAGCGCCGAAGGCACCCTGTCGGTACATGACGCCTTGCGCGTATTCTCCATCCGCACGCTGGTTGCCACCCGCTACCAGGCGGACAACAAGGCCCTGGTCAGCAACATCATCCAACGCCGCGAGTCCAGCTTCCTCACCACCGACTATCTGTTCTGAGGCGCAAAAGTTCTACAAGTTGTTGCTGCAGCGAACTTTTTCTCGTTTGCCGGTCTATGTGGAAGGCACAGAAAGGTAGCGGCACGCGAGACAAGGTTCGCCCCACACCTGCTGGCCAGATGGCTCAATTGTTATCAGAGGTTGGCTTCGCTCATGAAAATACATGTCGCTAGGTTGATGCTGCTCGGCCTGTTCTCGTTCGCGGCGATGGGCACGGCATCGGCAACACAAATGAAAGCGCCTGCGGCCGCGGCCCCGGCTGTTCAGTCACCGTTGCAACCTGCCGCCAACCCCTGGTCCAGAGTGGCCAGCGTGGCAGATGTGCACCCGGCTACACTGCTGGCGCACGACGACGACCGCTGGCACGACCACCGCAGCGACTGGCGCCGCGAACAGTGGCGCCGTGAGCAAGCCCGAAGGGACTGGGAGCGCAGACGTGACTGGGAACGGCGCCGTGACTGGGAACGCCGGCATGAGCGGGCCATGCAACAGCGTCATTACGACGACCACCGTTACTACCGCCGCTGACCGTAAGCGGCTAACGCACCCCCTGTAGGAGCGGCCTTGTGT
>NZ_JBDJLK010000029.1:0-62519 GCF_039673335.1 Pseudomonas sp. TWI929 | reverse complement strand
CCCACAGGTACAACGCAGGCCTTGAGGGCGGTGGTGTACCTGTGGGAGCTGGCTTGCCGACGATAGGGCCGGTAAAGCACAGAACCCGCTACCAGACAAGCTAACAGTTGTCGAGATATGGCAGGGCCAGTCCTTTGCGTATACTGCAACCTATGTTCGCCCACACTGCTTTGCGCCAGCGTTGCGCCAAATGGCTCCTCGCAACCGGACTCTTTCTGCTGCTCGGTGCCTGCGTTGAAAAACCCAGCACCCTTGAGCGCGTGAAGGAGGATGGCGTGCTGCGCGTAATCACCCGCAACAGCCCGGCCACCTATTTCCAGGACCGCAACGGCGAAACCGGCTTTGAGTACGAACTGGTCCAGCACTTCGCCGAAGATCTCGGCGTGAAGCTGCAGATCGAGACCGCCGACAACCTCGACGAACTGTACGACTCGCTCGGCAAGCCTTCCGGCCCGGTGCTGGCCGCCGCTGGCCTGGTCAGCAGCGAGCGGCGCAAGGCCCAGGTGAGATACTCCCATCCGTACCTGGAAGTTACCCCACAGGTCATCTACCGCAACGGCCGCCCCCGCCCAACCGACGCCAAGGGCATGGTCGGCAAGAAGATCATGGTACTCAAGGGCAGCAGCCACGCCGACCAGCTGGCCGAACTGAAAAAACAGTACCCGGGCCTGCAATACGAAGAGTCCGACGCCGTCGAGGTGGTCGACCTGCTGCGCATGGTCGACGAAGGCCAGATCGACCTGACCCTGGTCGACTCCAACGAGCTGGCCATGAACCAGGTGTACTTCCCTAACGTGCGGGTTGCCTTTGACCTGGGCGACACCCGCGACCAGCGCTGGGCGGTAGCGGCGGGCGAAGACAACAGCCTGCTCAACGAGATCAACGAATTCCTCGACAAGGCGCAGAAGAACGGCACCCTGCAGCGCTTGAAAGACCGCTACTACGGCCATGTCGACGTACTGGGCTACGTGGGTGCCTACACCTTTGCCCAGCACCTGCAGCAGCGCCTGCCCAAGTACGAGAAGCACTTCAAGAGCTACGCCAAGGTCGAGCAGGTAGACTGGCGCCTGCTGGCCGCCATCGGCTACCAGGAATCGATGTGGCAGCCGGAGGTCACTTCCAAGACAGGCGTACGTGGCCTGATGATGCTGACCCAGCGCACCGCCCAGGCCATGGGCGTATCCAACCGCCTGGACCCGAAGCAGAGCATCCAGGGTGGCGCCAAGTACTTCATGAAGATCAAGGAAGAACTCGACGACAGCATCCAGGAACCGGACCGCACCTGGTTCGCCCTGGCGGCCTATAACGTCGGCAGTGGCCACCTGGAAGATGCCCGCACCCTGGCCAAGCGCGAAAAGCTCAACCCGAACAAGTGGCTGGACGTGAAAAAGATGCTGCCGCGCCTGTCGCAGAAGCAGTGGTATCGGCAGACCAAGTACGGCTATGCCCGTGGTGGGGAGCCGGTGCATTTCGTGGCCAACATCCGCCGTTATTACGACATCCTCACCTGGGTGACCCAGCCGCAGCTTGAAGGCCAGGTGGCCGAAGGCAACCTGCATGTGCCTGGGGTTAACAAGGACAAGCCGGCGGATCAGTCACCGCCGATGTGAGCCTGCTGGGGCTCTTTCGCGGGTGAAACCCGCTCCCACAGGTACTGAGCTCCCTGCAGGTTTGCACCTATCCTGTGGGAGCGGGTTCACCCGCGAAGAGGCCAGACCAGGTTAACCCTTGGCCCGGCGGGCCCTGAAAAAGTCGCTTAGGATCTGCCCGCACTCCGGCGCCAGCACCCCGCCTTCCACCATCACCCGGTGGTTGAGAAAGCCCTGGCCAAAGAACTGCCCCTGGCTCTGCACGATCCCCGCCTTGGGCTCCAGCGCACCGAATACCACCCTCGCCACCCGCGAATGCACGATCAGCCCCGCGCACATGCTGCACGGCTCCAGGGTCACGTACAGCGTGCTGCCCGGCAGCCGGTAGTTGCTGGCGGATTTCGCCGCGGCGCGGATGGCGACCATCTCGGCGTGGGCGCTGGGGTCACTGTCGACGATCGGCCGGTTGAAACCTTGGCCGATCACCTGGCCATGCTGAACCAGCACTGCACCCACCGGCACTTCGCCCATGGCCGCACCCTCAGCGGCCAGGGCCAGGGCCAGGCGCATGAATTCCTGATCGCGGCTGCGATCGATGATCTGCGGGCGCATCAGACCACCGCGATCGCGGCCATCAGGCCGGTTTCCATGTGGTCGATGACGTGGCAGTGGAACATCCAGGTACCTGGGTTATCCGCCACCAGCGCCACCTGGGCGCGCTCGTTCTTGCCCAACAGGTAGGTGTCGGTGAACCACGGTTCCTTGATGTCGTGGCGGTTTGAGGCGATCACCTTGAAGCTCATGCCGTGCAGGTGGATCGGGTGCTGGTACTGGGTCATGTTCTTCAGCTCGAAGATATAGCTCTTGCCCTTCTGCAACGTGGCGATGGGGCGGTCGGCGCAGGTCTTGTCGGTGATGTCCCAGGCCTGGCCGTTGATCTGCCACATGCTCGACGGTTTGTCCGGGTCGGTGGTGACCGAAACCTTGGCCGCCCATTCGAAATTGAAGTTGAGCTTTTCGGCATTCTCCAGGTCTGGCTCGGCAATCGGGTTTGCCGGCAGGGCCTTGGGCCAGTCGCCCGGTGCTTCGTTGCTGGCCACCGAACGCAGGGTGCCCAGGCGTACGAAACCGTCGCGCAGGGAAATCTCTTCACCCGCCTGGGGAATACGGATGGCCAGGCAGATGCGCATGCCAGGGCCGAGCCAGTAGTCGTCCTCCAGCGGCCGTGGGGTAACTGGGTTACCGTCAAGGGCATAGACCATCGCCTCGCAGTTGCCCTTGAGGTTGATGCGATAGGTCCAGGTGTTGTCCAGGTTCAGCAAGCGTACCCGTACCACCTGGCCGGCTGGCAGCTCGGTAACGGAGCCGGCTTGACCATTGATGGTGATCAGCCGCCCGGCGGTGCCGTTGCGCGCAGCCTCGCGCGGGATGCTGAAGGGTAGCCAGGCGCCCTGCTCGTCGACGTGCCAGTTCTTCAGGCTCAAGGTGCGTTCGTGCATGAACCCGGTTGGCTCGCGCTCCTCGACGATCAGCGGGCCGACCAGGCCACGGCCCAGCTCCTCGGAGCTGCTGACATGCGGGTGGTACCAGTAGCTGCCGGCATCCGGCACGCGGAACTTGTAGTCGAAATACTCGCCTGGCTTGACCGGCAATTGCGACACATAAGGCACGCCGTCCATTTCCAGCGGCAGGCGGATGCCATGCCAGTGGATGGTGGTTTCCACCGGCAGGTGGTTGATGAAGCGCACCCGCAACCAGGTACCCTGGCGCACACGCAGCTCAGTGCCCGGCGCCGAAGGGCCGAAGGCCCAGGCCTCGGTCTTGAAGCCCGGTACCAACTCGACGTCCAGGGGCGCTGCGATCAGCTCGTAGTCATGCCCGGCATTGTCATCTTCGACCTTACCCAGCCAGTAGCGCGCCGCGCCACCAGCGCCCAGGCCAACCACAACCAGGCCAGTCAGGCCTTTGAGCATTTGTCGACGGGTGAAGGACATCGGTGCGGGTACCTCGTGTTCTGCGCAATCAAGCTGCCAGCAGTGGCTGGCGATGAAGGGCGAATACGATACACCTGCAATTGAGAAATATTAAGTGAAGTGTGCTGGACGCAGGGTTTCACAGCAATATTTATGGCCTCTCGGTCGAGCGTATAGATCACGCTGGCGCATCATCAAGCCCCGCGAGACACACCATGACCCTTACCGAACAGCAACAACAAGACCAGGTTGCATTGAAACGCATTGCCACAGGGCTGAGTATCGCTTGCCCCGATATGGTGCAAATGGCACGTGAAGCCGCCCTGGCGCTGCTAGCCCGTCACAGGCTCGATACACTGGAACCTGACCAGGTCTACTTGCATCGTTTCCATGAAGCCGCCAGCAGCCCGCGCACCTTCACTGGCTGGCAGCATTTCACCCCTCCCTTCGAATCGATGACGCTCGTGCAACTGGTCATGTACCGCTTTACCGCTGCCGAGCAAGGTGCAAGCGACTTGCTGAGTACCTATTCGGGCTTCTACGCCAAGGGGCCTGGCGAAGCTGTCTATGACGAACACAACGAAATACGGCTGTTGCCAAAAGATGCACTCGACTACTTCTGGGAGATCGATTTCCGTAGCCGCTTCGAGCTACGCGCCAGCGAATTCTGCGCCAAGCACGGCGACGACTTGCGCACCATGGCGAAAGCCACATTCCTCGCAGAGGCGTTGCAAACCTGCAAGCACGCCGGCAACGGTGCGCTGGCCACACGCGTCCAGCAAGCCGCCAAGGCCTTGGCCGGTGAGCACGACGGCGCAGTTACCCTGCACTATCTGCGCCAGTCGACACTACCAGCCCACGGGGTCAGTCTCTACGCGTTCAGCATCGGTGAGCGCATCTCCAGCGATATCCTGAGAATCGTCTTTGCAGATGGCCACCAACTGCTTTACGTGCCGGGGCAATTACAGGCATTTCACCTGTTCGCCAGCGATCGCGAGCTTCACGCCTGGGTCCTGGCAAACACCGTCGAGCCTTTGCAAAAAGCACGGCTGATGAGCCATTTTCCGCTTGCCGAGCATCAGCCCAGTGCAGCCCATAAGACAGTGGACTTCTTCTCCCACTATGCAGCCATCGGCTTGGGTGGCCTGTTCGACATCATGAGACGACAGTGGGATGCCGCAGAGGTCGGCGGCGTCGAAAAACCGGACACGCCGCTGCGCATCGACGCCTTCAGCCACCTGAGCCAGGCCGTACAGCAGCGAATGACCGATGATGCCAAGTTTGCATTGCACTCCAACGCGGATATACGCAAGGACATGCTACGCGGCTACCTGAGGGCCGGCTTGAAGGTTTTTGGCCCGCTCACGGCGCTGGCATCGCCGGTAGCGCTGGCATGCGCGGGCGCCGGGGCTGCCCTGATCACCCTGGATATCGACGAGGCGTTCAACGGCCACAATAGCGCTGAACGCCAGGCCGCCGTGGAAAATGCCTTCTTCGATATCATCGACACCTTGCAGTTCGGATTAGCCGCCGTCAGCGGCGCCGGTGCAATATCCCCGGAACCGGTTCCACCGCTGGAGGCACCGGTCGAACCGGTTCCGCCTGCGGAGCTCGAGCCTGCTACCCAGGAGGAAATCGACACCTGGGTACCCAAGGCCTTTCAGCCTGGAGAACTGACCAGTCAACTTCAGGCACTGCAAAGCAACGATATCGTCACTGCCCCCGCCGGCCGCGAAACGCTGGAGGGCATTTACACCCAGGACGGCAAGTACTACGCAATGGTCGACGACCTGACCTACCAAGTACGCTATGCCGGCGAGTTGAAGACCTGGGTCATCATCGCCCCCGAAAACCCCTTCGCTTTCCGCCAAAGTGTGCCCATCGTTCGGGATGCCGACGGCTCCTGGAAAGCCCTTGCCCCTCTCGGACTCAAAGGTGGCACTCCCAGGTTCCTGCTCAAGGCATGGGGGCGTCTGCAGCCTCGACCGGCACTGGCACCCTTGGAGCTGGAGCTTTACCCCCTGGCTGAACCCGAGCGCTCGCAGCTCAGACCCTTCGCACTGACAGGAGATGACCCGTACGGCACCATGCGAGACCCCTTCAACGGCTCAGCCAGCCAGGCGTATCACCGAGCGCTCTGGCAAATGACCCGTGACGTCGAGGCGTTCTACGATCAGGTACAACTGCCAATACGTCCTGCGCTACCGGCTTTCGCGCCCAGCGCCAATGCCCGGCAAATCATCGCCAGCCTGTATGAAGAAAACCAGGGACTGGTACTCGGCGAGTCCCACACCGAAGAGTGCGCCAGACAGTTCCTGACTCAGAACATGCGGCAGCTCAAACGCCAGGGCGTGAACGTGTTGTACTCGGAGCACTTCATGATCGACTACCAGCAGGCCGACATGGACATGTTCAATCGAACCGGGGTACTGCCAGCCGAACTGAAAACCTATGTCGAAGCCTGGGATGCAGAAGTGCAGATGCGAGAGACCTCCCGGACGATCAGGTACACCCTCAAGCGAGTGCTGTACGAAGCCTATGCCCAGAACATCCGGGTGCAAGGCATCGACACCATGGTCGGCTACCGCATGAACTGGGAGATGGGCGCGCCTTTCAACGCTGCTCGCCAGCGCATGATGAACTACACGGCCCATCGGATCATGACGGCCGACCAAGCCCAACGCGGCCCATCGAAATGGGTGGCGCTGATGGGCAACACACACGCCAATACCTTCGAGCACGTGCCTGGCGTGAGTGAATTGCAGGGTTGCATCGGCCTGCGCGTCGAGAGCGGCGCCCCTCGCGATGCCTTGAGTATCGGCGTCGATCCAGGCCTTGAGGTAGACGGAGAGCTTGCGCGCAGTGATCTGCTGTTGTCGGTGCCGCCAGCACGTACTTGAGCCGGATAGAACCTGCCACAGCCGACCTCAGAAGACTGCGCGGTGCACTGGCCATGCCAGAGACGACAAGGGCGCCTTGCGGCGCCCTTGTGGCTCAACTCATTCCCACTCGATCGTGGCCGGCGGCTTGCTCGACACGTCGTAGGTGACGCGGGAGATGCCGTCGATTTCGTTGATGATACGGCCGCTGACGGTTTCCAGCAGCTCGTACGGCAGGTGTGCCCAACGCGCGGTCATGAAGTCCACGGTCTCGACGGCACGCAGGGCCACGACCCAGGCGTAGCGACGGCCGTCGCCGACAACGCCAACCGACTTGACCGGCTGGAACACCACGAATGCCTGGCTGGTCTTGTGGTACCAGTCGGCCTTGCGCAGTTCTTCGATGAAGATGTGGTCGGCACGACGCAGGATGTCGGCGTATTCCTTCTTCACTTCACCGAGGATACGCACGCCCAGGCCTGGGCCCGGGAACGGGTGGCGGTAGACCATGTCGTACGGCAGGCCCAGCTCCAGGCCGATCTTGCGCACTTCGTCCTTGAACAGCTCACGCAGCGGCTCGACCAGCTTGAGGTTCATTTCCTCTGGCAGGCCACCGACGTTGTGGTGCGACTTGATCACGTGGGCCTTGCCGCTCTTGGCGCCAGCCGACTCGATCACGTCCGGGTAGATGGTGCCCTGGGCAAGGAACTGGATGTTGTCCAGCTTGCTGGCTTCGGCATCGAAGATGTCGATGAAGGTGCGGCCGATGATCTTGCGCTTCTTCTCCGGGTCGGCTTCGCCTTCCAGGTTGTCGAGGAACTGCTTTTCAGCGTCGGCGCGGATCACCTTGACGCCCATGTTCTCTTTGAACATGGCCATCACCTGGTCGCCTTCGTGCAGGCGCAGCAGGCCGTTGTCGACGAATACGCAGGTCAGCTGGTCGCCGATGGCGCGGTGCAGCAGCGCGGCAACCACCGAGCTGTCGACGCCGCCGGACAGGCCCAGCAGGACGTTGGCCGAACCCACTTGCTCACGCACCTGGGCGATGGCGTCTTCGACGATGTTGGACGGAGTCCACAGGGCTTCACAACCGCAGATGTCCTGCACGAAGCGGGACAGGATACGACCGCCCTGCTTGGTGTGGGTCACTTCCGGGTGGAACTGCACGCCGTAGTAGCCGCGGCTGTCGTCGAACATGCCGGCGATCGGGCAGCTTGGGGTGCTGGCCAGTACGTGGAAGTTGCCCGGCATCTGGGTAACCTTGTCGCCGTGGCTCATCCACACGTCCAGGCCCAGTACGCCGTCGTCATCAACGTGGTCTTCGATGCCGTCGAGCAGGCGGCTCTTGCCAACTACGTCTACGCGGGCATAACCGAACTCGCGCAGGTCGGAACCTTCGACCTTGCCGCCCATCTGCTCAGCCATGGTCTGCATGCCGTAGCAGATGCCCAGCACCGGTACGTTCAGGTCGAACACGGCCTGCGGGGCGCGTGGGCTGTTGGCTTCGTGGACCGACTCGGGGCCGCCGGCGAGGATGATGCCGCGCGGGTTGAATTCGCGGATCGCTTCATCGTCCATGTCGAACGGGTGCAGTTCGCAGTACACGCCGATTTCGCGCACGCGGCGAGCGATCAGCTGGGTGTACTGGGAACCGAAATCGAGGATCAGGATGCGGTGAGCGTGAATGTCGAGGGCCATGACTCAATCTCGTCAGTGGAAATCGGAAACGACGCGGGGCTGTCATGACAGCCCCGCTTGCTAATGTTGCTGGAAGCCTCAGCCTACGCGGTAGTTAGGGGCTTCTTTGGTGATCTGCACGTCATGCACGTGGGACTCGGCCATGCCGGCGCCAGTGATGCGTACGAACTCCGGCTTGGTGCGCATCTCTTCGATGGTTGCGCTGCCGGTGTAGCCCATGGACGAACGCAGGCCGCCCATCAGCTGGTGGATGATCGCGGCCAGGGCGCCTTTGTAAGGAACACGGCCTTCGATGCCTTCCGGTACCAGCTTCTCGGCGCCGGCCGAGGAGTCCTGGAAGTAACGGTCGGACGAGCCTTGAGCCTGTGCCATGGCACCCAGCGAACCCATGCCGCGGTAGGCCTTGTAGGAACGGCCCTGGAACAGCTCGACTTCACCCGGGGCCTCTTCGGTACCGGCGAACATCGAACCCATCATCACGCAGGAGGCACCGGCTACGATGGCCTTGGACAGGTCACCGGAGAAGCGGATACCGCCGTCGGCGATCAGTGGCACGCCAGTGCCTTCCAGTGCAGCGGCAACGTTGGCGATGGCGCTGATTTGCGGTACGCCAACGCCAGCTACGATACGGGTGGTGCAGATCGAGCCTGGGCCGATACCGACCTTGACGGCATCAGCGCCAGCTTCGGCCAGGGCCTTGGCGGCAGCGCCGGTGGCGATGTTGCCGCCGATCACCTGCACTTGTGGGTAGGTTTCTTTCACCCAGCGAACGCGGTCGATCACGCCTTTGGAGTGACCGTGAGCGGTGTCGACCACCACCACGTCAACGCCGGCGGCAACCAGGGCGGCAACGCGCTCGCCGGTGTCCTTGCCGGTGCCGACCGCGGCGCCAACGCGCAGGCGACCCTGGTCGTCCTTGCTGGCCAGCGGGTAGGCCTTGGCCTTTTCGATGTCCTTGACGGTCATCATGCCCTTGAGGTTGAACTTGTCGTCAACGATCAGGACTTTTTCCAGGCGGTGCTTGTGCAGCAGCTCGCGGACTTCGTTCTTGTTGGCGCCTTCACGCACGGTGACCAGGCGCTCTTTCGGCGTCATCACGTCGCGGACTTTGGCTTCCAGACGGTTTTCGAAACGCACGTCACGGGAGGTGACGATGCCGACCAGGTCGCCGTTGGCCAGTACCGGAACGCCGGAGATGTTGTTCAGGCGGGTCAGCTCGAACAGGTCGCGCACGGTGGCGTCGGCGTCGATGGTGATCGGGTCCTTGACCACGCCAGCCTCGAACTTCTTGACCTTGCGGACTTCGCCGGCCTGCTGCTCGATGGTCATGTTCTTGTGGATGATGCCGATGCCGCCTTCCTGGGCCATGGCAATGGCCAGACGCGCTTCGGTCACGGTATCCATGGCGGCGGAAACCAGCGGAATGTTCAGCTCGATGCCACGGGTCAAACGGGTCTTGAGACTGACTTCATTAGGCAGTACCTCGGAATAGCCAGGTACAAGGAGGATATCGTCGAAGGTCAGGGCTTCTTGGCTGATACGCAGCATCGCGGGGGCTCCCGGGCGGGAAAAATGGAAGCGCGCCATTATACTCATGCACGGCGCGCCGCTCAATGCAAAATAAGGGCCTTCGGTCAGCCTTGTGGCAGTTTTACCTGCACCACGGCCACCGGCTGGTCGAGCCAGTCGGCGAAGCTGTCGAGAAAGGCCTGGGTGAACCCGGCCTCGCCCCAGTTGTTGAAGATGAACCCCAGGTTGGAAAAGGCACATGGCTGCAGGTAAATGAAGCCATTGATGTCATCTTCGAAGCCGCACAGCGGGCAGGTGAAGTTGTCGCTCACCGCCGGCATCCACTCTTCCAGGCTTTCGAACAGCGGCTCGCCCACCTCGCGCCGGCACTCCGGGCAACCGGCCTCCTCGAGGAAGCCGTCGGTGGGGGTGTAGATGCAGCGCTTGAGCATCACTTCCAGGCCATTGGCCTGTTCGCCGAACGGCAACTTCTCCGGGTGCAGGGCCACTTTGCGTGCGCCGGCGGCCAGGGCATGGCCCATGCGGTTACCCGTGCGGCCACAGGTGGTCAGCTGTTCCTCGACGACCTTTTCGCGCACCAGCCAGCGCAGGATGGCGCGGGCGCGGGCTTCGTGCACCGGCACGGTAGACAGCTTGGGAACGATGATGCTCTGGGTGTTCATGAACGGGACTAGCCTGCAAAACTGCGGTAATGGTGCAATTCTACCGCTCAGGCGCTGAGGTAGCGACCGATGAGCGCCAGGCCGCTGGCCAGTACCAGCCAGGTGACCAGGCGCACGAAGGCTTCGCGGGACAGCCGATGGGTCAGCCGGCGCCCTACCCAGAGGCCGATGAACATGACGGGGAGCAGGCAGGCGGCAAGCAATAGCAGGCTTTGGTCGGCATACACGCCGGCGATCAGGAACAGCGACAGGCGCACCACCGTGCTGCAACTGATCAGGGCGCTCTGGGTGGCGCGCACTTGTTCCTTCACCTGCAGCCGTGCACTCAGGTAAAGCGCATAAAGGAAGCCACCACTGCCGAACAACGCGCCGAACAGCCCGCCTGCCGTGCCCATCGGCACCGCCCAGAAACCGGACAGGTTCGCCGGCCGCACCTTCACCGCCAGGCCGTACAGCGCATAGGCCGTGACAAACACACCCATCAACAGCAATAACAAATCGGACTTCAACTGCAGCAGGAACACCACACCCAACGTGCAGCCTATGGCCATGAACGGCAGTAGCCGCAGCAACTCACTGCGCACCACATCGCGGCGCGATGGCAGCAGGTTGCCGAAAGCCGCGACGAAGTCGAGCAACACCAGCAGCGGAATGATCCGTGACAGCGGCATGAAGTGGATCAATACCGGGCCAGCCACCAGCGCAGTACCAAAACCGGCGATGCCGAAGACGATGTAGGCAACCCCGACACCGAGCAGGATGGGCAGCCAGTCAAGGCCGGAAAACGACAGTTGGGCGAGCATGGCAGCAGTTCCTGGGAAGACAGGCAAAGGTTAGCCAGCAGCGAGCCATGCCGACTAATATGCCTTTATCGCCAAAGCCATCTCGAAAAGGCATGACATGACGTCGATCCGCCAGTTGCGTTACTTCGTGGAAATCGCCGAGTGCGGCAGCTTCAGCGGCGCCGCCGAGCGACTCTATATAGCCCAATCGGCGCTGAGCCGGCAGATCAAGGAGCTGGAGCAACAGTTGGGCACACCGCTGTTCGAGCGTACCGCGCGCCTGCCACGCCTGACGCTGGCCGGGCAGGCCTTCCTGGAGCGGGCGCGGCGCTTGCTGGCTGACCTGGCGCAAGCGGAGCGGGTTACCCGCGATATTGGCGAAGGGTTGCAGGGCAGCCTGCGCCTGAACCACTCCAGTACCGTGCCACTGACCGGCCCACTGCTGGCTCGCCTGGGCGGCTACTTGCGCGATAACCCTGGGGTTGCGCTGGAGATTGCCCAGCAGTCGTCGGAAGCGCAGCTGGAGGATATTGCTGCGGGGCGCCTGGATATCGGCCTGCTGCGTTTGCCGGTGTTGCGCCAGCATGAAGGCGTGGTGCTGCATGAATTGTTCAGCGAACCGTTGTTGCTGGCGGTTGCCGCTGGGCATCCGCTGGCTGACGCTGCGCAGGTGAAGCTTGAGCAGTTGCGTGAAGAGCGCTTTATTTCCATTCCGCACCGGGACCGCGGCGGGCTGAGTTACCTGTCGGCCTCGTTGTGCATGGCGGCGGGCTTTTTCCCGCAGGCGGCGCAGGTGCTGTCGCGCAAGACTACGCAGTTGCAGCTGATTCAAGCGGGGTTCGGGGTGGCGCTGCTGCCGGCGTGCATGCGTGAAATTGCCCCGGCTTCGGTCAGATTCGTGGCGCTGGAGGGGGGCTGTGAGAGTACCGTGGCGCTGGCTTGCCGACGGGATGCGGGGCAGTTGGTGCGGCAGTTCGTGATGGCGATGCAATATTGATGGCACCGGCTATGCCGGTGTTCGCGGGTGAACCCGCTCCCACAATGACCGCGACAGGGCCGGGACAGACAACCGGGGCCGATGTCCTTTATGATGCCGGCCATGATCAAAGACCCCTTCGAACGACTCGGCCTGGACCGCGAGGTCCTTACCGTCAGCCAACTCAACGGCCGCGCGCGCGTGCTGCTGGAAGACGTGTTCCGCAGCGTGTGGGTGGAAGGCGAAATTTCCAACCTCGCCCGCCCCGCGTCCGGCCACATGTATTTCACCCTCAAGGACAGCGGCGCCCAGGTGCGTTGTGCGCTGTTCCGGCAGAACGCCACGCGGGTGCGCCAGGCCCTGCGCGATGGCCTGGCGGTGCGGGTGCGGGGCAAGGTTTCGCTGTTCGAGGGGCGTGGCGATTACCAGCTGATACTCGACACCGTCGAACCGGCCGGTGATGGCGCGCTGCGCCTGGCCTTCGAGGCGCTGAAGGAAAAGCTCGGTGCCGAGGGGCTGTTCAGCGCCGAACGCAAGAAGCCGCTGCCCGCCCACCCGCAGCGCATTGGCGTCATCACCTCGCCCACCGGCGCGGTGATCCGCGACATCATTAGCGTATTCGGCCGCCGTGCCCCGCAGGTGGAGCTGAACCTGATCCCCACTGCGGTGCAGGGCCGAGAAGCCATCGCGCAGATCGTGCGGGCCATCCGCCTGGCCGACAGCCTCGGTTTCGATGCGCTGATCCTGGCGCGTGGTGGCGGCTCGCTGGAAGACCTGTGGTGCTTCAATGAAGAAGCGGTGGCGCGCGCCGTGGCGGCCTGCGTCACGCCGATTGTCAGCGCCGTCGGCCATGAAACCGATGTGTCGATCAGCGACTTCGTTGCCGACGTACGCGCCCCCACGCCGTCTGCCGCCGCCGAACTGCTGGCCCCCGACAACAGCGGCCTGCAGCAGCGTCTGGACGGCCTGCAGCGGCGCCTGCTGCTGCGCATGCAAAACCGCCTGACCCACGACCGCCTGCGCCTGGAGTCGCTGACCCGGCGCCTACGCCACCCGGGCGAGCGTCTGCGCCAGCAGGCCCAGCGCCTGGACGACCTGGACATGCGCCTGCGTCGCGCGTTCATGCTCAACCTCAACCAACGCCGCGAGCGCCTGGCACGCCTGGACACCCGCCTGGCCGCGCAGCACCCGGGGCGCAACCTGAAACTGCTGGGCCAGCGCCTGGACAGCCTGGCCGAGCGCCTGCCTCGGGCCATGCGCGAGGTGCTCAAGGACCGTCGTCAGCGCTTCCAGGCGCAACTGCAAACGCTGCAAGTGGTCAGCCCGCTGGCCACCCTCGCCCGCGGCTACAGCATCCTGCTCGATGAGCAGGGCCAGGCCATCCGCAGTGCCGAACAGACCCGCAATGGCCAGCGCCTGACTGCACGCCTGAACGAAGGCGAGTTGCGGGTGCGCGTCGAAGACAACCACCTGACCCCGGTCACCCTCTCACTACTGGACTGACACATGCCCCGCCTGCTCGCGCCCCTGCTTGCCCTTTCCCTTCTGCTGCTGGCCGGCGGCGCCCAGGCCAGCTACATCACCCGCACACTGAACAAGCCGGTGCCCGGCGGCGTGGCGGTGGTCGACCTCGGCCCCGGTGCCAACGCGCCCAGCGCCCACTTCGACGGCAAGCCGGTGCTGGTGGTGAAAGAGCAGGACAACTGGCTGGCCATCGTCGGCATCCCGCTAACCCAGAAGCCCGGCACCGCCGTGCTGAACCAGGGCGGGCGTACCCTGCCGTTCAGCGTCGGGAGCAAAAAGTACCCCGAGCAGCGCATCACCCTGAAGAACACCCGCCAGGTCAACCCGAACCCGGCCGACCTCAAGCGTATCGACCGTGAACTGGCCGAGCAGATCAAGGCCTACCGCAGCTTCAGCCCGAGCCTGCCGAGCAACCTGATCCTCGACAAGCCGGTAAGCGGCCCGCTGTCGAGCAAGTTCGGCGTGCGCCGCTTCTTCAATGGCGAACAACGCAACCCGCATGCCGGGTTGGACTTCGCAGTGCCGGCCGGCACGCCGATCAAGACCCCGGCCAACGGCAAGGTGATCCTGGTGGGGGATTACTTCTTCAATGGCCGCACGGTGTTCGTCGACCATGGCCAGGGCTTTATCAGCATGTTCTGCCACATGTCGAAGATCGATGTGCAGGTGGGGCAACAGTTGCGTCGCGGCGAGGTGGTCGGGCGCGTGGGCTCGACCGGGCGGGCTACCGGGCCGCACATGCACTGGAACGTCAGCCTGAATGATGCGCGGGTTGATCCGGCGATTTTCATTGGGGCATTCCAGCCCTGAGATTTGTATTGCTTGTGCTGGCCTCTTCGCGGGTAAACCCGCTCCTACAAAGGACAGCACAGCCTTCAGGTGCGGCGCGCCCCCTGTAGGAGCGGGTTTACCCGCGAAGAGGCCAGCACAGCCAACATCAATGTCACTGTGTTGCGCCATCGAAAAATACCGCGCAAAAATAAAGAAGCACCCAGAAGAATCAAGCCATAAAATCTCGCCTATTGGCTTTTTTTAAGCATTCCTCTCAAATTTTCCCGAACGCTTGCCATCCCCCACCCCACTGGTTAAGTTTGAAGGCATGAAAACCTTCAGCACCCTCATCCTGCTCCGACAACATCGCAGCCTCTGCCTGGTCAGCGCCCGACTACCAGGCTGAATCGCGTCGCCTCGCCTCTTCATCTCGTTATTGCTCGGCAGGCCCGATCTCGGCCGCACACAAAAGGATTGCTTCCATGACCATGCTCAAAGACCCTTCGAAGAAGTACCGCGCTTTCCCGACCATCGACCTGCCTGACCGTACCTGGCCGTCAAAGACCATCACCGCCGCGCCAATCTGGTGCAGCTCCGACCTGCGTGATGGCAACCAGTCGCTGATCGAGCCGATGGATTCGGAGAAGAAACTGCGCTTCTGGAAGACCCTGGTGCAGGTTGGCGTGAAGGAAATCGAAGCGTCGTTCCCGTCTGCCTCGCAAACCGACTTCGACTTCGTGCGCATGCTGATCGAAGAAGGCCACATCCCTGACGACACCACCATCCAGGTGCTCACCCAGGCCCGTGAAGACCTGATCGCCCGTACCTTCGAGTCGCTGCGCGGCGCGAAGAAGGCCATTGTCCACCTGTACAACGCCACCAGCCCGTCGTTCCGCCGCATCGTCTTCAACCAGGACAAGCAGGGCGTGAAGGACATCGCGGTAAGCGCGGCCAAGCTGTTCGTCAAGTATGCCGCCCAGCAGCCGGAAACCCAGTGGACCTTCCAGTACTCGCCTGAAACCTTCAGCGCCACCGAGATGGAGTTCGCCAAGGAAGTCTGCGACGCGGTCATCGAGGTGTGGAACCCGACGCCTGAGCACAAGATCATCCTCAACCTGCCGGCCACCGTGGAAGTGTCCACGGCGAACATCTATGCCGACCAGATCGAGTGGTTCTGCCGCAACGTCAGCCGTCGCGACAGCGTGATCATCAGCCTGCACTGCCACAACGACCGCGGCACCGGCATCGCTGCCACCGAACTGGGCCTGATGGCGGGTGCCGACCGTGCCGAAGGCTGCCTGTTCGGCAACGGCGAGCGTACCGGCAACGTCGACCTGGTGACCCTGGCGCTGAACCTCTACACCCAAGGCATCGACCCGCTGCTGGACTTCTCCGACATCGACGGCGTGCGCAAGGTGGTCGAAGAGTGCAACCAGCTGCCGGTGCACCCACGTCACCCGTACGTGGGCGACCTGGTCCACACCGCGTTCTCCGGCTCGCACCAGGACGCCATCCGCAAGGGCTTCGCCAAGCAGCAGGAAGGCGAACTGTGGGAAGTGCCATACCTGCCGATCGACCCGGCCGACATCGGCCGCAGCTACGAGGCGGTGATCCGCGTCAACAGCCAGTCGGGCAAAGGCGGCATCACCTACCTGCTCGAGCAGGAATACGGCATCAGCCTGCCACGCCGCATGCAGATCGAGTTCAGCCAGGTAGTACAGGGTGAAACCGACCGCCTGGGCCTGGAAATGACCGCCCAGCAGATCTACAGCCTGCTGCACAAGGAATACCTCCAGGCCAACGCGCCGTATGCGCTGGTCAGCCACCGCCTGCAGGAAGAAAACGGCCACAGCGCTGTGGAAGTGGAAGTTGCCGGTGAAGGCGAAACCACCCTGCACTGGCGCGGCAAGGGCAACGGCGCGCTGGAAGCACTGGTAGCCGGCCTGCCGATTGCCGTGGAGATCATGGACTACAACGAGCACGCCATTGGCGCCGGTACCAACGCCAAGGCTGCGGCCTACATCGAACTGCGCGTGGCCGGTGGCCGCCCGGTACATGGTGTGGGTATCGATGAAAACATCACCACAGCCAGCTTCAAGGCCCTGTTCAGCGCGCTGAACCGCTCGCTGAGCCAGCAGGAAGCCAAGGCGGCCTGAGCCTTACCGCCGTGAATGAGAAAGCCCGCATCGTTTGATGCGGGCTTTTTTGTTGGCCTGTGCCGGCGATAGCGCCAGAACAGGCGCTGCAAGAATTTCAGGCAAAAAAAGGGGCGCCGACCAAGCGCCCCACAAGCCGTAAAGCACACAACAAATTCAGTTGGCGTCCAGCAGCGCCATCGCCTCGGCACTGCACGCTTCGATCCGCGCCCAATCGCCATTCTTGATCCAGCTGCTGTCGAGCATCCAGGTGCCCCCCACACACATCACATTGGGCAAGGCCATGTAATTGCGCACGTTGGCCGGGTTCACCCCACCGGTAGGGCAGAAGCGAATATCGCCGAACGGGCCGGCAAAGGCCTTGATCGCTGCCACACCACCGCTGATCTCTGCCGGGAACAGCTTGAAGCGGCGGTAGCCCAGGGCGTAGCCCATCATGATTTCAGACGGTGTGCTGATGCCCGGCAGCAGCGGGATCTCGCTGTCTACCCCGGCTTCGAGAATGTCCTGGGTAATGCCCGGGGTAACGACGAATTGCGCGCCCGCAGCTTCAACGGCAGCAAACATGCCGCGATCAAGCACGGTACCGGCACCAACACACAGTTCCGGGCGCTGTTCACGCAGCACCTGGATGGCTTTCAGGCCGTGCTGCGAGCGCAGGGTCACTTCCAGGGTACGGATGCCGCCGGCAGCCAGGGCATCAGCCAGCGGCAGGATGTCTTCCTCACGGGCGATGGTGATCACAGGCAGGATGCGCGCCTTTTCGCAGATGGCATCGATCCGTGCGGCTTTGTCAGCCATCGAGAGCTGGGGCTGTGGGCGTTCGAGGGTGGTCATGACAGAGGATCCTTGGCTCATGGGCACCAGTAGATGTCCAGGGGGTCGTGAAGAAAAGCGCGAATAGGCATTTCAGTAAGGTCGTTGCCAGCCAGCGCGGCGCGCAGGGTAGCGAGTTTGCCCTGGCCTTGCACAGACAGGGCAATGAAGGTGGCACTGGCCAACAGCGAGCGGGTCAGCGACAGGCGCTGGTGCGGCACGCTTGGCGCCAGCAACGGCAGGCAGCGGCGCGGGTTGGCCAGGTCCAGGCCTGCTTCCAGGTTCGGGCTGGCGGGGAACAGCGAAGCGGTATGGCCATCGTCCCCCATGCCCAGCACCAGCACGTCGATTGGCGGCAGCGCAGCGAGGGCCTGGTCGGCCTTGAGCGCAGCGGCATCAAGGTTTTCCGCCTGCTGGTACAGGCCAACGAAGCGCGCCTGGGCCGCCTCGCCCTTCAGCAGGTGACGGGCCAACAGGCCGGCGTTGCTGTCGGCGTGTTCAACCGGCACCCAGCGTTCATCGGCCAGGCTGACCGTGACCTTGGCCCAGTCCAGGTGCTCGCTGGCGAGTTTTTCCAGAAACGGCACCGGGCTGCGACCACCGGACAACACCAGGCAGGCCTGGCCCTTGGCAGCAATCGCCGCACGCAGGCGTTCGGCCACGTCCTGGGCTTGAGTGGCGGCCAGCGCCTTGGCATCTGCCAGCGCGTGTACCTTCACCGCCGCTGGCAGTTTCAGTTCAGATATCCCCATACCACGCCCTCCCATCACGTGTGATCAGTGCAATCGAGCTCATCGGCCCCCAGGAGCCCGCCGCGTAAGGCCTGGGCGCATCGCCCGCGTTACGCCAGCCGGCAATCAACTGGTCGCACCACTTCCAGGCATATTCGATTTCATCCTTGCGCACGAACAGGTTCTGGTTGCCACGCATCACCTCGAGCAACAGCCGCTCGTAGGCATCGGGAATCCGCGCGCTGCGCCAGGTATCGGAAAAATTCAGCTGCAACGGGCCGCTGCGCAATTGCATGCCCTTGTCCAGACCCTGCTCTTTGGTCATCACCCGTAAAGAAATGCCCTCGTCCGGTTGCAAGCGGATGATCAGCTTGTTACCGATCTGCAAACGCTGTTCCGGGGCGAAGATGTAGTGCGGCGTTTCCTTGAAGTGAATGACGATCTGCGACAGCTTCTGCGGCATGCGCTTGCCGGTACGCAGGTAGAACGGCACGCCCGACCAGCGCCAGTTGCGAATGTCGGCACGCAGGGCGACGAAGGTTTCGGTATCGCTCTGGGCGTTGGCGTTGTCCTCTTCAAGGTAGCCAGGCACCGGCTTGCCTTCGCTGTAGCCGGCGATGTACTGGCCGCGCACCACACGGGTGCTCAGGCCTTCGCCAGTGATCGGTGCCAAGGCCTTGAGCACCTTCACTTTCTCGTCGCGTATCGCATCGGCGGACAGTTCGCTGGGCGGGTCCATGGCGATCAGGCACAGCAGCTGCAGCAGGTGGTTCTGGATCATGTCGCGCAGTTGGCCGGCTTTGTCGAAATAGCCCCAACGGCCTTCGATACCGACTTTTTCGGCGACGGTGATCTCCACATGGGAAATGGAATTCTGGTTCCACTGGGTTTCGAACAGGCTGTTGGCGAACCGCAAGGCAATCAGGTTTTGCACCGTCTCCTTGCCCAGGTAATGGTCGATGCGGTAGACCCGGTTTTCGGGGAAGAACCGCGCCACGGCATCATTGACCCGGCGCGACGACTCCAGGTCGTGGCCAATGGGCTTTTCCAGCACCACCCGGGTGCGCGAGGCCAGCCCGGCCTTGTCGAGGTTTTCGCAGATGGCCCCATACACTGCCGCCGCCGTGGCGAAGTAGGCGATCAACGGCAGCTCACCTGGCAACTGCTCGGCCAGGGCCTGGTACCCCTCGGGCTGCAGGAAGTCCAGGTGCTGGTAGTTCAACCGACCGAGGAAACGGCCCAGTGCAGCGGGCTCGATATCGCCCTCGGGCACATGCCGGCGCAGGTGGGCTTCGATGCTGTTCAGGTGCTCCTGCGCGCTGCCGGCCTCGCGGGCCAGCGCCAGCAGGCGGGTGTCCGGGTGCAACAGGTTGGCCCGGTCGAGCTGGTAGAGCGCGGGAAACAGCTTGCGCAATGCCAGGTCGCCAAGGGCGCCAAACAGGGCAAAGGTGCAAGGTTCGACACTGATCGCAGCCATGATGTTGGTTCTTTCCTAAAGTTGGTCTAGGAATACCGCTTTCACATACGGTTTTCAAGGGATAATGTAGTAAAAACCACAACATTACACACAAGTGTTACAGACAAGTGGTACGTCAACCGCACCGACAGTACGATAGACGACCGTGCAAAAAGCCTGCTGCTTCCACAGCCGGCTGTCTTCCCGACCCAAGGACACACCCATGGACCGCGTGCGAAACCTCCTGGAACAGATCCAGGGACGCCTCGACGAGCTGAACAAGGCCGAACGCAAAGTCGCCGAAGTCATCCTGCTCAACCCGCAACAAGCCACCCGTTTCAGCATCGCTGCGCTGGCCCAGGCGGCCAAGGTCAGCGAACCGACCGTCAACCGCTTCTGCCGCTCGTTCGGCGTCAGCGGCTACCCGGAGCTCAAGCTGCAGCTGGCGCAGAGCCTGGCCAGCGGCGCCGCCTACGTCAGCCGCGCGGTAGAGGCCGACGATGACCCGGCCGCCTATACCCAGAAGATCTTCGCCAGTGCCATCGCCTCGCTTGACGGCGCCTGCCAGCAGCTCGACCCACAGCAGGTCAGCCGCGCCGTGGACATGATGATCCAGGCTCGGCAGATCCACTTCTTCGGCCTTGGCGCTTCGGCCCCGGTGGCCCTGGATGCACAGCACAAGTTCTTCCGCTTCAACTTGGCGGTCTCGGCCCATGCCGACGTGCTGATGCAGCGCATGTTGGCCTCGGTGGCCCACACCGGTGACCTGTTCGTGATCATTTCCTACACCGGGCGCACCCGCGAACTGGTCGAAGTGGCCCGCCTGGCCCGGGAAAACGGCGCCTCGGTGCTGGGTCTGACCGCCGCCGGTTCGCCGCTGGCCAACGCCTGCAGCCTGAGCCTGAACATTCCGCTGCCGGAAGACACCGACATCTACATGCCGATGACCTCGCGGATCATTCAGCTGACCGTGCTCGATGTGCTGGCCACCGGCATGACCCTGCGCCGCGGCGTGGACTTCCAGCCGCACCTGCGCAAGATCAAGGAAAGCCTCAACGCCAGCCGCTACCCGATCGAGGACGACGAACTCAACTGAGCCGGTGCGCCTGCAGGCGCAGGTGGGCACGCTGCCCCGGCGCCAGGCTCAGGCCCTCGCCACTGCCGCTGGCGGCTTCGACGCAGACAAATCGCTGGCTTTCGCGGCCGGTCACGCCCATCAGCGGGCGGTTGCCCGGGTGCCAGACCACGGTGTCATCGCTGTCACCGGTGTCGATGCACAGCTCGCGCTGCCAGGCCGGGTCCTGCAGTTGCACCCGCGGCGTACCGGGGTAGACCTTCTGGCAACCGCCCTTGAGCTTCAGCGCGCCATCCTCACGGCAGGCCTGGCGGTTAAGGCGGTCGTAACCCTCGATATCCTCAAGCCCGGATAGCGCTATCTCGGACACGTCACTAATGCGCCAGTAGGCCAGCAGCGCATGGCTCAGCTGGCAGGGTTCGCTGTCCTGGTGCTCGGTGCTCAGGCTCAGCTCCATGCGGCTACCCAGCCGGGCATGCAGGTCAACCTGCCAGTCGCACAGGTCCAGCCGCCATTTCAGGGTCACACCCTCCTCGTCCTCGCGGCTGTCCACCAGCTTCCAGTCCAGCAACCGCGCCCAGCCATGGGCCGGCCACAGGTCTTCGCTGGGATGGCGGCCATACCACGGCCAGCACACCGGCACGCCACCACGGATCGCGCCCACCTGCGGCCACTGTTCGGCGCACCACAGCCAAGGCCGCTCACCTGCCGGTTGAAAGTGCAGCAACTGCGCACCCTGGCGGCTGAATACCGCCTGGCAACGGGGGTGATCGATGATCAGCACATCGCGCTGCTGGTAACGCTCCCACTCGAATGTCGGCCGTGGCCGCTGCGAGGAAAAGAAGCGATGGAGCGGATGTTCGGGCATGGTTCAGAGCTCTTGTTGTTTGAGATAGCGCTGTCTCGGCCTATCCCCGGCTACCACTGCAAGCCAGTGGTGCCGGGAACCGAAAATGGATTGGCGTAAATTTACAACAATTGCCCTCAGAATGACGACTGAATCTTCAAGCCTGCGACCAGCGCGTTGTCCACCTCATCCACCCCGCCGGGGC
The DNA here is from genome assembly GCF_039673335.1 of Pseudomonas sp. TWI929. Lineage (NCBI taxonomy): Bacteria > Pseudomonadati > Pseudomonadota > Gammaproteobacteria > Pseudomonadales > Pseudomonadaceae > Pseudomonas > Pseudomonas sp. TWI929. The sequence goes on along the minus strand of NZ_JBDJLK010000029.1, from coordinate 40,849 downwards.
TCTTGATGTACTGCAGGTTGGGCCGCACGGTCAGCCAGTTGGTGACGTGGAAGCCGTAGTAGAGCTCGGCGTTGTACTCGGTGCGCTGCAACGGCACGAAGCCTGGGTTGTCGTAATCATTGATGCCGCTCTGGGCATTGAGCAGTTCGGCGCGTTTCTTCACGTCGTCATTCACATGAATCCGCGCCACGCCAAAGCCGATGTCATCCTTGGGCCGGGCGTCGAAGGCACCTTTGTAAACCAGCCCCACCTGCTGGTAGTTGTCGACCACGTTGGTGGCCTTGTCGTGCACGGTGAAGTTGGCGAACAGGCTGAGGCCGCGGTTGATGTCGCCGCCATGGGCGGTGACCTGCTGCTGCGCCACCACCCACCAGCCGTGCTTGCTGGAGTGTGACTTGAAGGCCTCACCGCTCAGCGCCTGCGGGTTGCCGTTGACGTCGTCGAACACATCGTCGGCCTTGGCCGTGCTGTAGTAGTAACCCAGCCGGTACTCGCCCGGCAGGCCGTTGACCTTGGGCGACCACACCGCTTCTACTGGCAATATCGCCCCCTCGGTGCCGCTGCCGCTGAGCTTGAAACCATTGCCGGTTTCCAGGTTGGACGGGTTCTGCTCAAAGGCGCCGACCTGGACGAAGAATTCCGGGGTGATGTTGTATTTGACCCGCAGCGCCCACTGGCTGACCGGCCAGTTGTACCAGATGCCGCCAACCCAGTTGCCCACCTGCGAGCCGCAGAAGGCCAGGTTCTGGAAGTCGCAGGGGAAGCTGTTGAAGTCCTCGCCTTCGCCGAAGCGGCCGAATTTCACGTCCAGCGCGCCATCGAAGTACTTCTGCTTGATCCACATCTGGGTCAGCCGCCAGGTCTGGCCACGCCCCCACACCTCCTGCACCGAGCTGAACTGCCCGGCACGCGGGTCACTGATGCGGTCGTTGGACAGGTTGCGGCCGCTGCGCTCGGTGATCGCCAGCTTGAATTCGGCATCGTGCCAGCCAAGGATTTTCTGCAAGTCCAGGTGTGCGCCGAGGGCGAACTGGTCGCTGTAGCGGGCGGTCTTGTCGTCGTTGTAGCCGCCGTGCAGGTTGCCGGCCACCTCACCGACGTAGTCCAGGGTGAAGTCGTAGCCCTTGTCCAGCAGTTCGGTACGGGTGCCACCCCAGTCGCCGGTCATCCATTTCGATTCGCTGGAAAAGGCCTCTGCAGCCTGTGCACCGCTGCTGCCCACGATGGCAAGCAGGGCCAGCGAGCCCAATGCCCTGATACGTTTGCGCTGTTCCATCCCTTTGCGTCCTCTTTTTTCTTATTGATGGTGTAGACGAGTTAACGGCCTTTGAAGTGCGCCACGTTGTCCATTACGGGTGCGGCAGTGCTGGCCAGATGCAGCCGCTCACCGCTGTTTGCGTCAAACAGCAGCACCCGGGCCGGGTCGAATTGCAGGTTCAGGCTGTCGCCAACCCGGCACGGCACATCCGGCGCCAGGCGGCAGCACACCTTGGTCTGGTTGAGGGTGACGAACACCAGCAGGTCCGGCCCGATAGGCTCGGTTACCTGTACTTCGGCGCGAATGCCTGGCAGGCCGTTGCCCTCCCCTGCCCCCAGGGCGATCTGCTCGGGGCGGATGCCAAGGATGACCTCGCGGCCATCCAGTTGGTCGGCGGCCAGCCCCAAGGGCAGCTCGCAACGCGCCTGGCCGCTGTCGAGCAGCGCCAGCAAGCGGCCATCCTGTTGCGCCAGGCGCACCGGGATGAAGTTCATCGGCGGCGAACCGATGAAGCTGGCGACAAACTGGTTAGCCGGGTCGTTGTAGATCTGCTGCGGGGTGCCGAACTGCTGGATGATGCCGTCCTTCATCACCGCCACCTTGTCGCCCAAGGTCATGGCCTCGATCTGGTCATGGGTGACGTACACGGTGGTGGTCTTCAGGCGCTGGTGCATCAGTTTCATTTCGGTGCGCATCTCGACCCTCAGCTTGGCATCGAGGTTGGACAGCGGTTCGTCGAACAGGTAGATCTTCGGCCGTCGCGCCAGCGCCCGGCCCATGGCCACCCGCTGTTGCTGGCCACCGGACAGCTGCGCCGGCTTGCGCGCCAGCAGGTGCTCGATCTGCAGCAGCTTGGCCACCCGCGCCACCTCCTCGTCGATGGCGGCCTGGGGCAGCTTGCGGATCTTCAGGCCAAACTCGATGTTTTCGCGCACGCTCATGGTCGGGTACAGCGCGTACGACTGGAACACCATGGCGATGTCACGGTCCTTGGGGCTCATGCCACTGACATCCTGCTGGTCGATGAGGATCGCACCACCGGTGATCTGCTCCAGGCCGGCGATGCAGTTCATCAAAGTCGACTTGCCGCAGCCCGACGGGCCGACCAGGATCAGGAACTCACCGTCCTTGATCGACAGCTGGATGTCCTTGAGGGTGTCTGGCAAGCCGCTGCCATAGGTCTTGTTCACATTGCGAAGTTCGAGCGTTGCCATGGTTTACCCCTTGACCGCGCCGGCGGTCAGCCCGCGCACGAAATATTTGCCTGCCACCACGTAGACCAGCAGGGTTGGCAGGCCGGCGATCATCGCCGCTGCCATGTCGACGTTGTATTCCTTGGCCCCGGTGCTGGTGTTGACCAGGTTGTTCAGGGCCACGGTGATCGGTTGCGAGTCGCCGCTGGAAAACACCACGCCGAACAGGAAGTCGTTCCAGATCTGGGTGAACTGCCAGATCAGGCAGACCATGATGATCGGCGTCGACATCGGCAGGATGATGCGGCGGAAGATGGTGAAAAACCCGGCACCGTCCAGGCGGGCCGCCTTGACCAGCGCGTCAGGGATGCTTACGTAGAAGTTGCGGAAAAACAGCGTGGTGAAGGCCAGGCCATAGACCACGTGCACCAGCACCAGGCCGCCAGTGGTGCTGGCCAGGCCGAGCTTGCCGAGGGTGAACGAGGCCGGTAGCAGCACGGTCTGGAACGGCAGGAAGCAGCCGAACAGCAGCAGGCCGAAGAACAGCTGCGAACCGCGGAAGCGCCACATCGACAGCACATAACCATTCAGTGCACCGATGGTGGTGGAGATCAGCACTGCCGGCACGGTGATCATGATCGAGTTCCAGAAATAACCGCTGACCGTGCTCCAGGCCTTGACCCAGCCAATGCCGGTGATCACCGCCGGCCAGCTCAGCAGGTTGCCGGTGCTGATGTCTTCCGGGGTCTTGAAACTGGTCAGCAACATCACCACCAGCGGCACCAGGTAGAGCAGCACGGCAGCCAGCAGTACTGCGTGGATGGCGATGCGGCTCGCGCTCAGCGGCGCCTTGTCGACAGGGCTATGCATGGCGTTTGCTCCGCAGCTCCGAGTACAGGTAAGGCACGAGGATCGCCAGGATGGCCCCGAGCATGAGGATGGCGCTGGCCGAGCCCATGCCCATCTGGCCGCGGCTGAAGGTGAACGAGTACATGAACATCGCTGGCAGGTCAGACGAGTAGCCCGGGCCGCCGGCAGTCATCGCCGCCACCAGGTCGAAGCTTTTGATGGCGATGTGCGAAAGGATCATCAGCGCGCTGAAGAACACCGGGCGCAGGCTGGGCAGCACCACCCGCCAGTAGATGCGCGGCAGGCTGGCGCCGTCGATTTGCGCGGCGCGGATGATCGACGGGTCGACGCCGCGCAGGCCGGCAAGAAACATCGCCATGATGAAGCCCGAGGCCTGCCATACGGCGGCGATCACCAGGCAGTACACCACCCGGTCGGGATCGATCAGCCAGTCCAGGCGAAAGCCCTCCCAGCCCCAGTCGCGCAGCAGCTTGTCCAGGCCCATGCCAGGGTTGAGCAGCCACTTCCAGGCGGTGCCGGTGACGATCATCGACAGCGCCATGGGGTACAGGTAGATAGTGCGGATGAAGCCTTCGCGGCGGATGCGCTGGTCCAGCAATACCGCCAGCAGTACGCCGATGACCAGGCTGATGACGATGAACAGGCCGCCGAACACCAGCAGGTTCTTGCTGGCTACCCACCAACGGTCGTTGTCGAACAGCCGGGCGTATTGCGCAAAGCCAGCCCACTTGTAGGTGGGCAGGAAGGTCGAGGTGGTGAAGGACAGCACGAAGGTCCAGAGGATGTAGCCGTAGAAGCCCACCAGGACGATGAACATGCTAGGGGCCAGCACCAGCTTTGGCAGCCAGCGCTGTAGCGCGTCCAGGGGTGAGGCCCGCAGTTGGGCGGTTGTTGTGGTCATGGTCGAATCCCGTAAAAGGTGGCCAACACATCACCTGTGGGAGCGGGTTTACCCGCGAAGCAGACACCGCGATGCCTGGCACCGGCGTTGCCGGTGTTCGCGGGTAAACCCGCTCCCACAGGGAACTCGCCGCGAGCTAGCTATTGAGCGGCTTTTACTGCCGCGTAGAGCTTCTTCGCCGCGTCGGCCGGGTCGGCCTTGGGGTCGTTGATGTAGTTGGTCACCACATCGAAGAACGCGCCCTGCACGGCCAGCGTGGTGGCCATGTTGTGCGCCATGCTTGGCTGCAGGCCGCCATTCTTGGCGTCTGCGAGGAAGTCGCTGGCGGAGGACCGCGCACAGGCATCGAACCCGTACTTGCCCATGTCGGCCAGCATGTCATTGCGCACCGGGATCGACCCTTTGTTGGTGCTGAAGACCTTCTGGAAGTCCTCGCCCAGTACCTTGCGGGCAATGTCCTGCTGGCCGGCGGAGGTGCCGGCGTTGTTCTGCTTGAACACTACCAACGAGTCGATGTTGTACAGGAAGGCCTTGTCGGTGCCAGGGAACGGCACGCACTGGTAATCCTTGCCGGCGGTCTTGTTCGCCAGGGTCCATTCGCTCTTGGCCCAGTCGCCCATGATCTGCATGCCAGCCTTGCCGTTGATGACCTTGGCCGCTTCCAGGTTCCAGTCCTGGCCTTTGCCATCCGGGTCCATGTAGGTGGCAACCTTTTTCAGCTCGGTCAGCGCCTTGACCATCTGCGGGCCGGTCAGGGCCGCGCTGTCGAGTTCGACCATGGCCTTCTTGTAGCCGTCGGCGCCCATCACCGCCAGCACCACGCTTTCGAACACGGTGCTGTCCTGCCAGGGCTGGCCGCCATGGGCAAGCGGGATGAAACCGGCGGCCTTGAGCTTGTCGGCGGCAGCGTAGAATTCGTCGAGGGTAGCCGGCGCCTTGTCGATGCCGGCCTTCTTGAATACGTCGGGGTTGATCCACAGCCAGTTGGTGCGGTGGACGTTCACCGGCACGGCGACATAGTCACCGTCGTACTTCACGGCGTCGGCGACTTTCTTGTCGAGCAGCGTGTCCCACTTTTCCTCCTTGGCCACATCCTTGAGCACATCGGCGTCGAGCAGGCCGGTGGCCGCCCAGTCCTGGATGTCCGGGCCTTTGATCTGCGCGACACCTGGTGGGTTGCCGGCCACAGCGCGGCTCTTGAGCACGGTCATGGCGGTGGCACCACCACCGCCGGCAACAGCGCCGTCCTTCCAGGTGAAGCCGTCTTTCTCGACTTGTGCCTTGAGCACATCGACCGCCGCTTTTTCACCGCCCGAGGTCCACCAGTGCACCACCTCGACACTGCCTTTGGATTCGGCAGCCTGGGCACTCAGTGGGATCAACGAGGCAAAAGAGATTGCGGCAGCGAGACGGAGCGTGGAATTCATCGAAGCACCTTTCTTGTTGTTATGCCGTGCAAGTCGGTCGCTTGCGTTGCATGAAGTCTAAACAGCGTGCGTGCCCCGCCAGGTAACGAAGCGATGCGTGAATGTCATCGTTTGGTTACATTGCCGCTGACTTCATGGCCGCCGGGATTGCCACCGGGCGGTGACATTTCAGTTAACTGTGCTGGCCTCTTCGCGGGTAAACCCGCTCCCACAGGGACCTCACAGACTTCGTGGCTGGTGAGGGTCTTGTGGGAGCGGGTTTACCCGCGAAGAGGCCGGCACAGGCAGCACAAATTCTCAGTCCATGCCCCGCGGCAGATGCAGGGTCACCCGCAACCCGCCTTCGCGCAGGTTGAGCAAGCTCACCTCCCCGCCATGGCTATGGGCAATGTTGCGGGCAATCCCCAACCCCAGCCCATACCCCTGCTGCTGCCCGGCCAGGCGGAAGTGCGGCTCGAACACCTGCTCCAGCTGCTGCTGTGGCACCCCCGGCCCTTGGTCGTCCACCTGCAGCACAAACCCTTCGGCACTGTCGATGATGCGCAGCCGTGCCCGCTCGCCGTACTTGATGGCGTTGTCGATCAAGTTGCCGATGCAGCGCCGCAATGCCAACGGCTTACCCGGGTACGGCGCCAGCGCCCGGCCTACCAGGGTGATGCGGCCATCGCCCAGGTAAGGTTCGGCCAGAATCTCCAGCACCTGGTTAAGGTCGACCGGTTCGATGTTTTCGTGAATGTCGGTGTCCTTCACGCACTGCAACGCGCCTTTGACCAGCAGTTCCAGCTCGTCCAGGTCCTGGCTGAACTTGGCCTGCAGGCGCTCGTCCTCCAGCAGTTCGACGCGCAGGCGCAGCCGGGTGATGGGTGTGCGCAGGTCGTGGGAAATGGCGCTGAACAGCTGGCTGCGCTCCGTCAGGTAGCGGCTGATGCGCTCGCGCATGCTGTTGAACGCCCGGCCCACCTCGACCACTTCGCTGCCACCGCCTTCGGCCACTGGCGCCACATCAGCACCCAGCGACATCTCCCGCGCAGCCCGCGCCAGGCGCTTGAGCGGCCAGCTCTGCCAGTGCACCAGCAAGCCGATGAACAACAGCAACAAGGCGGTAGTGAGCACGATGAAGCCAATCTGCTGACGTGGCAGGCGCTCGGCCTCCAGGCTGGTATACGGCTCGGGCAGCAGCGAGGCGATGTACAGCCACTCGCCCTCGCCCAGGCGGATCTGCGTTACCAGTACCGGTGGGTTGAGCGGTTCCAGGGTCAGCGAATAATGCGCCCACGAACGTGGCAGCTCGTCGAGCTTGAGGCCGCTGTTGAAGATGCGCAGGTCATCGGGGGCGACGAACTCTACGGAAATTTCCATCTGCGAGCCGAGCCGCTCGTGCAATACCTGCTGGAACACGTCGATCACCGCCTGCTTGCGCGTGGTGATCGGCAGTACCGGCATGTCCAGTGGCTTGACATTGAGCGACACGAAAAAGCGCGTGCCCCCCATGCTGCGCAGCTGGTCGAGCACCAGCGGCCGGTAGGCCACCGGCAGCGAGCGGAAGTAGCTGACACTGGCACTCATCGAATGGGCCAGGCTGCTGGCGCTGGCGCGCAGGCCCTGCAACTGGCTGGCGCGTAACTGGGCAACCCAGATGATGCTCGACAAGCCCTGGGCCAGCAGTACCACCAACAGGGTCAGCAGCAGCATGCGCCCCAGCAACGAGCGCGGCAGCAGGCGCCAGCGCCGTTCAGGGTGCACAGCAGACATGCGCCGCCAGCAGGTAGCCGCTGCCGCGCACGGTGCGGATCAGCCGGGGAGGTTTTTCGGTATCGCGCAGACGCTGGCGCAAGCGGCTGACCGCCATGTCGACGATGCGGTCCAGTGGCATCGGCTCGCGGCCACGGGTGGCGTTGCCGATGGTGTCGCGGTCGAGGATCTGCTGCGGGTGGTCGAGGAACAGCTTGAGCAAAGCGAAGTCAGCGCCGGAGAGAATCACCTCTTCACCGTCACGATGGAACAGGCGGTGGCTGACCGTGTCCAGGCGCCAATCATCGAAAGCCAGCACAGCACTGCCTGGCGCAGCCTGGCCGAAATCGGCGCGGCGCAGCAGGGCCTTGATCCGCGCTTGCAGCTCACGGGGGCTGAAGGGTTTGCCCAGGTAGTCGTCGGCGCCCAGTTCCAGGCCGATGACCCGGTCGGTTTCGTCGGAACTGGCGGTGAGCATGATGATCGGTACCCGCGCCTGGCGCGGGTGCTGGCGCACCCAGCGGCACAGGCTGAAGCCGTCTTCGTCGGGCAGCATGACATCGAGGATGACCAGGTCGCAGGGGGTGCTTTCCAGCGCGCGGCGAAAACCTGCGCCGTCGGCTTCGGCATGCACCTGGAAGCCGGAACGGCTCAGGTAGGTTTGCAGCAGTTCGCGGATTTCCTGGTCGTCGTCGACCATCAGGATCGATTTGCCGGCAGTGCTCAAGGTGGTCCTTCCTCTTGTTTGTTACAGGTCTTGGTTGCCTGTTATTGGGGCCGCTTCGCGCCCCGTCGCGACACAAGGCCGCTCCTACAGGGACCGCGCAATGCCAGAAAGATCTGCGGTCCCCAGGAGCGGCCTTGTGTCGCGATGGGCCGCGGAGCGGCCCCTTGTCACCTATCCGTGATCCAGTGCCTGCTGCAACGCTACCCCGGCCCCCAGCAACCCGGAAAACTCTGCCGTTACCAGCCACACCGGCACGCCAGCGAAATAGCCACTCATGCAACCCTTGTCGGCAAAGCTTGTGGCGAACCCGCTACGCAGGAACAGCTCGGCAAAGCGCGGGATCACCCCGCCGACAATATAGACCCCGCCCCGCGCGCCCAGTGTCAGCACATTGTTACCGGCCACACGCCCAAGGAACCGGCAGAACTGCTCGACCACCGCCAGCGCCCGTGGCTCGCCGCCCAGCGCAGCATCGGTGATCTGCGCTGGGGAAGTGTGCCTGGGTATGTCGCCGTCCAGCGCACAGATCGCCTGGTACAAGCGCAGCAGGCCGCCACCACTGAGTACGGTTTCGGCACTGACATGGCCGATCTGACCGTGAATATGCTGATGGATCGCCGCTTCGCGGGCATTGCCCACCGGCAGGTCAACATGGCCGCCCTCGCCCGGCAAGGCCTGCCAGTGCTGCTCGCCCAGGCGCAGCAATGAACCCACGCCCAAGCCAGTGCCAGGCCCAATCACCAGCGCCGGCCGCGTTGGGTCGGCCTGGCCCGGGCACACTTCGCGGAACTCCCCCTGGCGCAGGCGGGTCATGCCCAGTGCCATGGCGGTGAAGTCGTTGATCAGCAGCAGCCGCTCCACCAGCAATGTATTGCAGAACGCGGTGCGGCTCAGCCGCCAGTGGTTGTTGGTGAAGCGGAACTCATCGCCATCGACCGGCCCGGCCACCGCCAGGCACACCGCCGCCAGGCCGCCACGGGCGATACCCTGGCCCTCCAGGTAGGCCTCGATGGCCTGCTCCGGGCTGGTGTAGTCCGCGGTGGCGAACACTTTCACTTCATGCAGCTGGTTGTCACGCCACAACGCAAAACGGGCATTGGTGCCGCCGATGTCGCCAACCAGCAGGTCCTTCATTTGAGGTTCTCCAGGGCCGAGGTGAAGGCACTGGCGCCCTGCTCTGCCGGGCTGAACGCCATGCGCATGAAGCCGAACAGCTCGCGCCCGCAACCCAGGTCGTTGCCCTGGGGCGCTGGTGGCAGGTCACGGCTGGCCAGTTCTTCGGCCGAGACCATCACCCGCAGCGTGCCTTCGACACCATCGACCCGCACGATATCACCATCGCGCACCCGCGCCAGCGGGCCGCCGTCATAAGCCTCGGGGCAAACGTGGATAGCCGCCGGGATCTTGCCCGAGGCACCCGACATACGCCCGTCGGTGACCAGCGCCACTTTGTAGCCACGGTCCTGCAGTACACCGAGGAACGGCGTGAGCTTGTGCAGTTCCGGCATGCCGTTGCAACGCGGGCCCTGGAAGCGCACCACGGCAACGAAGTCACGCTCCAGCTCGCCGGCCTTGAACGCATCGGCCAGCGACTGCTGGTCGTGGAACACCCGTGCCGGGGCCTCGACTACCTGGTGCTCGGCGGCGACAGCAGACACTTTCATCACGCCACGGCCCAGGTTGCCTTCCATCACCCGCAGGCCGCCTTCGGCCGAAAACGGCCGCGCCACCGGGCGCAGGATACTTTCGTCCAGGCTATGCTGCGGCCCTTCGCGCCACACCAGCTTGCCGTTGTCGAGGAACGGCTCCTGGGTGTAGCGGCGCAGGCCGTGGCCGGCCACGGTGTTGACGTCTTCGTGCAGCAACCCGGCGTCGAGCAGCTCGCGGATCAGGAAGGCCATGCCGCCAGCGGCCTGGAAGTGGTTGATATCGGCCTTGCCGTTGGGGTAGACGTGCGACAGGGTCGGCACCACTTCGGAGAGGTCGGCCATGTCCTGCCAGGTCAGCTGGATACCTGCCGCTTGGGCAATCGCCGGAATGTGCAAGGTGTGGTTGGTCGAGCCGCCGGTGGCGTGCAGGGCGACGATGGAGTTGACCAGCGCCTTCTCGTCGACGATTTCGCCCAGCGGCATGAAGCTGCCGCTGGCCTTGGTCATGCGCGTGACCTGCTGCGCAGCCTCGGCGGTGAGCGCATCGCGCAGCGGGGTGTACGGGTTGACGAACGAGGCCCCCGGCAGGTGCAGGCCCATCACTTCCATCACCAGCTGGTTGGTGTTGGCAGTGCCGTAGAAAGTGCAGGTGCCAGGGCTGTGGTAGGAGTTCATCTCCGACTCCAGCAGCTCTTCGCGGCTGGCCTTGCCTTCGGCATAGCGCTGGCGCACGTCGGCCTTCTGCTTGTTGGAGATGCCGGAGACCATCGGCCCACCGGGAACGAAGATGGTCGGCAGGTGGCCGAAGCGCAGTGCGCCCATCATCAAGCCGGGGACGATCTTGTCGCAGATGCCCAGCATCAGCGCGGCATCGAACATATTGTGCGACAGCGCTACCGCAGTGGACATGGCGATCACTTCACGGCTGGCGATAGCCAGTTCCATGCCCGGCTCGCCCTGGGTCACGCCGTCGCACATGGCCGGCACGCCACCGGCGAACTGGCCGACCGAGCCGACCTCGCGCAGGGCCTGCTTGATCTGCTCGGGGAAGTGCAGGTACGGCTGGTGGGCAGACAACATGTCGTTGTACGCCGAGACGATGGCTACGTTGGCAGCGTTCATCAGGCGCAGGGTCTGCTTGTCCTCGCTGCCGCAACCGGCCACGCCATGGGCGAAGTTGGCGCACTGCAGGCTGGCACGCATGGGCCCTTCACTGGCCGCGCCACGAATCAGCTGCAGGTAGCGTTCGCGGGTGGCACGGCTGCGTTCGACCAGCCGCTGGGTGACCTCAAGGATGCGCGGGTGCATGTACTGGACTCCAGGCTAATTGTAAGGGCGGTTTACCAGGCATTTCCCCTCCAAACGATTGCAGCCTAGGCTCAAGGTAAGGAGCCCGCTGCATCGGTGGAGGCACGTCGCCCAACCACTCGTTGTATGTTTAAACAAAATACTGCCACTAAAAAGGCTTTTTTTCTATCGCCCAGTGAATAATCTTGTAATTCCAACAACAAAACCGTTTCAGTGAAGCGCCTTTGTGCCACAGCTTTCACTCGGACTGCCAGAGGTACTGCCATGACCCTACGCATCGCCATCAATGGATTCGGCCGCATCGGGCGCAACGTCCTGCGCGCACTGTATACCCAAGGTTACCGCCAGGACCTGCAGGTCGTCGCCATCAACGACCTGGGAGACAGCGCCATGAATGCCCACCTGCTCAAGTACGACAGCGTGCACGGCACCTTCGACGCCACTGTCGAGGCCGACCATGAAAGCCTGACGGTCAATGGTGACCGTATCGCGGTCAGTGCCATCCGCAACCCGGCCGAACTGCCCTGGAAGGCCGAGGCGATCGACGTGGTGTTCGAGTGCACCGGGCTGTTCACCGAGCGCGCCAAGGCCGCCGCGCACCTGGCCGCCGGGGCTGGCAAGGTGATTGTCTCGGCGCCGGCCAAGGGTGCCGATGCCACCGTGGTGTATGGGGTAAACCACGACATTCTGCGGGCCTCGCACCAGGTCATTTCCAACGCCTCCTGCACCACCAACTGCCTGGCGCCGATCGCCCAGGTGCTGGACCGTGAATTTGGCATCGAGCAAGGCCTGATGACCACCATTCATGCCTACACCAATGACCAGGTGCTGACCGACGTGTACCACGGCGACCCGTACCGTGCGCGCTCGGCGACCCAGTCGATGATCCCGAGCAAGACCGGTGCCGCCGAGGCCGTGGGCCTGGTGCTGCCGGAGCTGGCGGGCAAGCTGACCGGCATGGCGGTGCGGGTACCGGTGATCAACGTGTCGCTGGTGGACCTCACCGTCAACCTCAAGCGCGAGGCCACGGCTGAGCAGGTCAACCAGCTGTTCCTTGAGGCCAGCAAACATTCCCGGGTATTGGGCTACAACGCCTTGCCGTTGGTTTCCTGCGATTTCAACCACAACCCGCTGTCGTCGATTTTCGATGCCAACCACACCCGGGCCAACGGGCGCATGCTCAAGGTGCTGGCCTGGTACGACAACGAGTGGGGGTTCAGCAACCGCATGCTGGATAACTGTCTGGCGCTGCACCGGGCAGGCTGACGACCCGGCCTTTGTGGCAGCGGCCTTGCGTCGCGATTGGGCCGCAAAGCGGCCCCCGGATTTCAGCATTTGCGCAGAAAATTCTGGGGCTGCTTTGCAGCCCAATCGCGACGCAAGGCCGCTCCCACAAAAAGCACACCAACATCAGCGCACTCACAATCTTTACCTTTTCCTAACATTTCCACACTTGACCTTCGGCATAGATGATAAGCATTATCATTAACCTTTCGTCGGCCAGGTTCCCCCGTGAGTCAGTCCCGGTTCAACTCCGTCTTCCTCGTCCAGCGCCTTACCTTGCTGCGTACCTTGCAGCGTATGGTGGGCAACCCCAGCACGGCCGAGGACCTGCTGCAGGAAACCTACTTGCGGGTGTCCCGCGCCCTGGGTGAGCGGCCTATCGAGCATATCGAGCCGTTCGTGTTCCAGACCGCACGCAACCTGGCCCTCGACCACCTGCGCGCGCGCCGGGTGCAGGCGCGCATGCTGGTCGACGACGTGCCTGACGAGGTGCTGCATAGCGTGGCCGCACCCGCCAGCAACAGCGAGGATGCCGCCCATGCCGAACAGTTGCTCAAGCGCCTCAGTGTCAGCCTCAACCAACTGAGCGAGCGCCAGCAGCGCATCTTCATCCTCAGCCGCCTGCATGGCGCCACCTACCTGGAAATTGCCGAACAACTGAATGTTTCGGCCAGCACGGTACAGAAGGAACTGAAACTGATCATGGCGATCTGCATGGGTGTAGCCGACCGCCTCAAGTGAGCCGAGAACAGGCGAGCGGTAACGCAAAGCCCTTGCCACACCCCGCCCAAGCCTTGATCATTCGCAAAAAACCATTCAAGGATTCACCGTGACCGACAGCCCCGCCCCTCGCCCGTCACCTGCCGGGCCCAACGCCCGTGCTCGTGCCATGGACGAGGCGCTGGACTGGCTGGTGCGCCTGCAATGCGCCGATGCCGAGGACACCCTGGCCTTCGAAGCCTGGCTGAGCGCGGCACCGGAAAACGCCGAGGCCTATGTCGAGGCAGAAGCACTGTGGAACGGTACGCCGCTGCACCAAGTGGCCACGCAGATGCACCAGCAGCAGCGCCGCTCGTGGCGCGGGCGCCTGCGCAGCCACTGGAAACCCCTGGCCACCGCCGCAGTGCTGCTGGTCGGGCTGTTCACCCTCGGCAACCTGCCCATGCGCCTGCAGGCTGACCACCTGACGGTGGTGGGCGAGCGCCAGCGCCTGCAGCTGGAAGAGGGCGCGAAAGTGCTGCTCAACACCAACTCGGCATTTGCCAGCGACCGCCGTGACGGGCAGCAGGTCGCCCGCCTGCTGCAGGGCGAGGCATACTTCCAGGTGCCCGAGGGCGCGCTGCTGCCGCTGGAGGTGGAGGCCGGGCCGTTGCGGGCACAGGTACGCGACACCGATTTTGCCGTGCGCTACCTCGACGGCGAGGCGCAGGTGCGGGTGCAGCGCGGCGATGTCGACCTGCAAGGCGCACGCGACCAGCGCATTCGCCTGAGTGCCGGCGACAGCATCAGCGTCGGCCCACAGGGCTTTGGCCAGCGTCAGCGCCCCGACATGCACAAGGACCTGGCCTGGGTCGACGGCCGCCTGGTGTTCGAGAACTGCCCGTTGAGCCAGGTGCTGGCCGAGGTGCGGCGTTACTACCCGGGCTGGATCATCAACCGCAATGCGCAACTGGAAGACGTTGCCGTCACCGGCAACTACCGCCTCGACCAGCCCCTGGAAACCCTGCGCGCACTGGCCCACATCACCTCGGCACAGCTGCATGAGTACCCGGCGCTGGTCATTCTGAACTGATTACACAGGCACACACATCGTTGTAGGAGCGGCTTCAGCCGCGAACACCGGCGCAGCCGGTGCCATGTACCGCGTTGGATTCTTCACGGCTAAAGCCGCTCCCACAGGTTATTCGGACCGCTTGCGAGAGCTAGCAAATTATTTTTACGCAGTCGCGCTACCCCGCCCGTCTCGTTATAGCCAATGCAACTGATTCTTGTTTGAAAACGAGAACAGCCATCACCTATAACAGTCCGCGCGTCTGGGAGCGCTTTCGATGTCCACAGGTCCTACCCGCTCGTCCACCCTTCCCCGCCGTACAGGGCAGCTCTCGCTGCTGACCTTGGCCCTGCTGGCCAGCGGCGCCTGCAGCCTGCCGGCGCTGGCCGCCGAGCCGGCCCAGGCCAGTAGCCCGCGCATGGGCGACTACCGGTTCAGCATCGGCCAGCAGCCGCTGGTATCGGCAATCAACGCCTTCAGCCAGGTCACTGGCTGGCAAGTCGGCTTCAGCGCCGAGTTGGCCGACGGCGTGGCCTCGCCAGGGGTACAGGGTTCGCTGCCGCCAGATGCCGCACTCAAGCGCCTGCTGCACGGTACCGGCCTGGGCTTTCGCAAGATCAGCAACGGCAACGTGGTGCTCGAACGCCAAACCAGCAGCAATGTGATTGCCCTGCAGCAGGTTACCGTCAGTGCCACCCGTAGCGCCCAGGACGTCAGCCAGGTGCCGAGCACGGTCAGCGTGCAGACCCGTGAGCAACTGGACCGGCAGAACGTCAACAATATCCAGGACCTGGTGCGCTACGAGCCAGGCGTGTCGGTGGCCGGCACTGGCCAGCGCAGTGGCCTGAACGGCTACAACATCCGTGGTATCGACGGCGAGCGGATCCTCACCCAGGTCGACGGCGTGTCGATCCCTGACAGCTTCTTCTATGGCCCTTACGCCCAGACCCAGCGCAACTACGTGGACCCGGAAATCGTCAAGCGCGTGGAAATCCTCCGCGGCCCGGCCTCGGTGCTGTATGGCAGCAACGCCATCGGCGGCGCGGTGAGCTACTTCACCCTCGACCCGGACGACATCATCAAGCCCGGCAAGGACGTGGGCGCCCGCCTGAAGACCGGCTACAGCTCGGCCGACGAAAGCTGGCTGACCTCTGCCACCGTCGCCGGCCGCCAAGGTGACTTCGACGGCCTGCTGCACCTGAGCCAGCGCAACGGCCACGAAACCGAGACCCACGGCAGCCACAGCGGCGACGGGCTGTCGCGCACCGAGGCCAACCCGATGGACGTGCGCACCACCAACGTGCTGGCCAAGCTGGGTTGGAACTATGCCGACGACGCACGCCTGGGATTTACCTACGAGCGCTACAAGGATGACCGCGACCAGAACATCCTCAGCGCGGTTGGCGGGCCGTTCATCAATGGCACCAATGCCATGGGCTTTTACAAAGCGCGTAATGGCAACGACACCATCACCCGCGAGCGCTTCGGCATCAACCATGAGTTCGGCCTGGAATCGCTGGTCGCCGATCATGTGAAGTGGAGCCTGAACTACCAGATTGCCAAGACCGATCAGCACACCGAGGAAATCTACGCGCCGATCACCCGCCAGGTGCTGCGTACCCGCGACACCACCTACAAGGACCGCCAATGGGTGTTCGACGCTCAGCTGGACAAAGCCTTCAGCATCGGCGCCACCGACCATCTGCTGACCTACGGCACCACCCTCAAGCACGAGAAGGTTACCGGCTCGCGTAGCGGCACCGGCACCTGCCTGGCCGTTGGCGTGGGTTGCTCGGCCGCCGGCGCCGACCGCCCGGCAGACGGCCAGGCCCTGGTCAGCGACTTCCCGGACCCGACCGTAAACACCTACAGCCTGTTCGTGCAGGACGAAATCCGCTGGAACAACTGGACCTTCATGCCTGGCGCACGCTACGACTACACGCGCATGGAGCCCAAGTTCACCGAAGAGTTCCTGCGTGGCCTGGCCTCCACCGGTACCGCGCCCACCTCTCAAGACGACTCGGACAAGAAGTGGCACCGCGTATCGCCCAAGTTCGGCCTCACCTACGCCTTCAACGACAACTACACCTGGTACGGCCAGTACGCCGAAGGCTTCCGCACCCCCACCGCCAAGGCCATGTTCGGCCGCTTCGAAAACATCGAGCAAGGCTACCGCGTTGAGGGCAACCCGAACCTTGAACCGGAGAAGAGCAAAAGCTACGAAACCGGCCTGCGTGGCAACTTCGACGCTGGCAACTTCGACGTGGCGGTGTTCTACAACAAGTACCGCGACTTCATCGACGAAGACGCCGTGCAGGGTGCCAGCCTGGAACAGACCTTCCAGGCCAACAACATCAAGCACGCCACCATCAAGGGTGCCGAGGTCAAGGGCCGCCTGAACCTCGACCACTTCGGTGCGCCGCAGGGCCTGTACACCCAGGGTTCGATTGCCTACACCTATGGCCGCAACGACGATACTGGCGAGCCACTGAACAGCGTCAACCCGCTCAAGGGTGTGTTTGGCCTGGGTTACGAGCAGCAGAACTACGGCGGCTTGCTGAGCTGGACGCTGGTCAAGCGCAAGACCCGTGTCGACGACACCACCTTCTACTCGCCCGACGGCTCGACCTCCAAGTTCCGCACCCCGGGCTATGGCGTGCTGGACCTGAGCGGCTACTACAAGGTCACCGACGACGTCACCATCAACGCCGGCCTGTACAACCTCACCGACAAGAAATACTGGCAGTGGGACTCGGTACGCAGCTACGACGGCCAGGGTGAAGCCGGTGTGACCCAACCGGCCAACATCGACCGCCTGACCATGCCAGGGCGCAACTTCGGTATCAATGTGGTGTGGGATATCTGACCGTTCCAGATTTGCATCGCCTGGGAGATCGAGCGCCGCGCGGGCGGCGCTCGATCTCCCAGGCGCTGCAATAACCAATCTGTAAATACCCAGTTTTTTTACTGTCTCGCCCGCGCTGTTTCGTCTTGTCTCTAGACGCCTCTCTTTCCAAGGACTGCCCCATGACCGACCGCCCAGCCCTGCGCTCCCAGCGCCTGAACCAGATCACCCACGCCCCCCACGCCGAGCTGGATGCCCTGGTCAAATCCCATGCGCCGTTCGACAGCCGCGAAAGCTTCGCCCGTTTCGTGGTCGCCCAGTACCTGTTCCAGTCCGAGCTGCAGGCCCTGTACAACGACCCGCAACTGATCGCCATCGTCCCCGACCTGGCCGAGCGCTGCCGTGCCGACCAGGCCCGCCTGGACCTCGCCGATCTCGACACCGAAGTACCCGCAGCCGTGCCAGGTGCCCTGGGTAACCCAAGCCTGGGCGAGGCAATGGGCTGGATCTTCGTCTCCGAAGGCTCCAAACTGGGCGCTGCGTTTCTGATCAAGCGTGCCGTGGCCCTGCAGCTGTCCGACAGTTTCGGCGCCCGCCACCTGGGCGAACCGGCCGGTGGCCGTGCCGAAGGCTGGAAGCAGTTCACCCGCATTCTCGATGGCCTTGAACTGTCGGCCGAAGAGGAAGCCGCTGCCGAACGTGGCGCAGTCGCCGCCTTCGAACGCTTCACCGAACTGCTCAAGCACGCCTATGCTGCAGATGCCGCGCTGGTTTGATACGCCGTAACCGGCCACCCTTTCGGTGGCCGAACCGTTTTATGCAGTGAGACCATGACCCGACCCGCCCGCTCGAAACTCGCCCGCCTGCTGTATGGAGTCCTGGCTTACGTGAGCCTGGGCGTGGGCCTGGTCGCGATTGTGATTCCCGGCCTGCCGACCACCGAGTTCATCCTGCTGGCCGCCTGGGCGGCTACCCGCAGCTCGCCGCGGCTGTCGGCCTGGCTGGAGAGCCACCGGCTGTTCGGCCCGATCCTGTACAACTGGCGCAATGGCAAGGTGATCCAGCGTCGGGCCAAGGTCAGCGCGACCATCAGCATGCTGCTGTGCGCAGGCTTGATGCTGGCCTTCCTGGAACACCGCTGGCCGGTGTTCCTGGCCATCGCCGGCATGGCCCTGGGCAACCTGTGGATCTGGTCGCGCCCGGAGCATGCCTGCCCAGCACCGTCACAAGCTCAACAGCCCTGAATACAGGGCGTAGGCCGCCAGCGCAGCGCCCGCCAGCACGGCAGCGAAAATCAGCTTTTCCCAGGTAGTGAACAACGCCTGGCCCTGCTCATGCTTGGCCCTGGCGAACAGGATCACACCGGGGGCGTACAGCAGCGCCGACAGCAGCAGGTACTTCAGCCCGCCGGCGTACAGCAGCCACACCGCGTACAGCAAGGCAATCAGTGCCACCAGCAGGTCCTTGCGCCGCAGCCCCGGCTGCCCGGCATAGGTTTCTGCGCGCACTGCCAGCAGCACGGCATACGCCGCCGACCACAGGTAGGGCACCAGAATCATCGACGAAGCCAGGTAGATCAGGCTGGTGTAGGTACCGGCCGAGAATAGCGTGATCAGCAGGAAACCCTGGATCATGCAGTTGGTCAGCCACAGGGCATTGGCCGGCACATGGTTGGCGTTTTCCTTGGCCAGGAAGCGTGGCATGGTCTTGTCGCGCGCCGTGGCATAAAGGATCTCCGCACACAGCAACGCCCACGACAGCAAGGCGCCGAGCAGTGAAACCGCCAGGCCGAGGCTGATCAGCAAGGCGCCCCAAGGCCCAACGATATGCTCCAGCACCGAAGCCAGAGACGGGTTCTGCAGCCCAGCCAGCTCCGGCTGGGTCATCACGCCTAGCGACAGCACGTTGACCAGCACCAGCAGCGCCAGCACACCGAGGAACCCGATCACCGTGGCCTTGCCCACGTCCGAGCGGCGCTGGGCACGGCCGGAATACACGCTGGCACCCTCGATGCCGATAAACACGAACACGGTGACCAGCATCATGTTGCGCACCTGGTCCAGTACATTGCCGAACTGCGGGTTGCTCAGGCCCCAGATGTCACGGGTGAAGATGTCGGCGCGGAAGGCGAACGCCGCGATCACCACGAATATCAACAACGGCACCACCTTGGCCACGGTGGTAACCTGGTTGATGAACGCCGCTTCCTTGATGCCGCGCAGCACCAGGAAGTGCACCGCCCACAGCAGCAACGAGGCGCAGCCGATGGCGATTGGCGTGTTGCCTTCGCCGAATATCGGGAAATAGAAGCCCAAGGTGCTGAACAGCAGCACGAAGTAGCCAACGTTGCCCAGCCAGGCACTGATCCAGTAGCCCCAGGCTGAGGAAAAACCCATGTACTCGCCAAAGCCGGCCTTGGCGTAGGCGTACACCCCCGAGTCCAGCTCTGGCTTGCGGTTGGCAAGGGTCTGGAACACGAAGGCCAGCGCCAGCATGCCAACCGCGGTGATGCTCCAGCCGATCAGCACCGCGCCCACATCGGCACGCGCTGCCATGTTCTGCGGCAGCGAGAAGATCCCGCCACCAATCATCGAGCCGACCACCAGCGCGATCAGCGCGCCCAGGCGCAGCTTCTGTCCCGGTTCGCTCATGAGTCCCCCATTTTTTTACGCGCTGTCATACGTTTGAAACAGCCCTGCGAGCCATATAAATGCTGTTACTTATAATGGACCAAGCCATTGAAGCTATAGCAGTCATAACTGCTTTGTCTATGCAGCCCCTGAGTAGAAATTAGCAGCTCCCAGGCAACTAGAAAAGAAACTGATAAAACTCGAAATTCTTGTGAAAAATTTGCGAAAGCGGCAAAAGCGGCTAGCTTCAAGCATCGCAGGCCGAACAGAGCGTTTGCTCTAGAAGGACATGGAGGTGCCAGCGCGCAAGGCCTGCAGCAGAAGCTGTCGGCACTCTCCAGGAGTCACGTGAAGGATTTTTCCTACTTTACGTAGCCAAAAACTGACGCAAGTCAGCCGCTGGCCCAGGCGTCGGATTTACTCTGTCGTCAACTTTCTCCTGGCAGGAGTTGTTAAATGTCTGATTCATCCGGAAAACTAAAACTCGGCGCGTTAGTTGCACTTGTAGTCGGCTCGATGATCGGTGGCGGGATCTTCTCGCTGCCGCAAAACATGGCCGCCAGCGCGGGGGTTGGCGCGGTACTGATCGGTTGGGCCATCACCGCGGTCGGCATGCTGACCCTGGCTTTCGTGTTCCAGACCCTGGCCAACCGCAAGCCTGACCTGGACGGCGGGGTGTATGCCTACGCCAAGGCCGGTTTTGGCGACTACATGGGCTTCTCCTCGGCCTGGGGCTACTGGATCAGTGCCTGGCTGGGTAACGTCGGCTACTTCGTGCTGCTGTTCAGCACCCTGGGCTACTTCTTCCCGATCTTTGGCGAAGGCAACACCCCCGCCGCCATCATTGGCGCGTCGGTGCTGCTGTGGGCAGTGCACTTCCTGGTGTTGCGCGGCATCAAGGAAGCGGCGTTCATCAACCTGGTCACCACCGTGGCCAAAGTGGTGCCGCTGGTACTGTTCGCCCTGATCTGCCTGTTCGCCTTCAAGCTCGACATCTTCACCGCCGACATCTGGGCCGTGGGCACGCCGGACCTTGGCAGCGTGATGAACCAGGTGCGCAACATGATGCTGGTCACCGTATGGGTGTTCATCGGCATCGAAGGCGCAAGCATCTTCTCGTCCCGGGCGGAAAAACGCTCTGACGTGGGTAAGGCCACGGTCATCGGCTTTGTCACCGTGCTGCTGTTCCTGGTGCTGGTCAACGTGCTGTCGCTGGGCATCATGACCCAACCGGAACTGGCCAAGCTACAGAACCCGTCGATGGCCGCCGTGCTTGAGCATGTGGTCGGCCACTGGGGTGCGGTGCTGATCAGCGTCGGCCTGATCATCTCGCTGCTGGGGGCCCTGCTGTCGTGGGTGCTGCTGTGCGCCGAGATCATGTTCGCCGCCGCCAAGGACCACACCATGCCGGAGTTCCTGCGCCGCGAGAACGCCAACCAGGTGCCGGCCAACGCCCTGTGGCTGACCAACGCCATGGTGCAGATCTTCCTGGTGATCACGCTGTTCTCCAGCAGTACCTACCTGTCACTGATCTACCTCGCCACCTCGATGATCCTGGTGCCTTACCTGTGGTCGGCGGCCTACGCCTTCCTGCTGGCACTGCGCAGCGAAACCTACGAACAGGCCCTGGCCGAACGCAAGAAAGACCTGATCATCGGTGGCATCGCACTGTTGTACGCCATCTGGCTGTTGTACGCCGGCGGCGTGAAATACCTGCTGCTCTCGGCCCTGCTCTACGCCCCTGGTGCAATCCTGTTCGCCAAGGCCAAGCGTGAAGTCGGCCAACCCATCTTCACCAACGTGGAAAAACTGATCTTCGCAGCCGTGGTCATCGGCGCCCTGGTGGCAGCCTTTGGCCTGTACGACGGCTTCCTGACCCTTTGACCCACGTTTTCATTCAATTGGAGGAATGAAACCATGTCCGCTGAAAAACAGAAGTACGGTGTCCACTCCGAAGCCGGCAAACTGCGCAAAGTGATGGTTTGCTCGCCGGGCCTGGCGCACAAGCGCCTGACACCGAGCAACTGTGACGAGCTGCTGTTCGACGACGTAATCTGGGTCGACCAGGCCAAGCGCGACCATTTCGACTTCGTCACCAAGATGCGCGAGCGCGGCGTGGATGTGCTGGAGATGCACAACCTGCTGACCGACATCGTGCAGAACAAAGAGGCCCTGAAGTGGATCCTCGACCGCAAGATCACCCCCGACACCGTCGGCGTGGGCCTGACCAACGAAGTGCGCAGCTGGCTCGAAGGCCTTGAGCCGCGCCACCTGGCCGAGTTCCTGATCGGCGGTGTGGCTGGCCAGGACCTGCCGCAGAGCGAAGGTGCCGATGTGGTCAAGATGTACAACGACTACCTGGGCCACTCCAGCTTCATCCTGCCACCGCTGCCCAACACCCAGTTCACCCGCGACACCACCTGCTGGATCTACGGCGGTGTAACGCTGAACCCGATGTACTGGCCGGCGCGCCGCCAGGAAACCCTGCTGACCACCGCCATCTACAAGTTCCACAAGGAGTTCACCGGCGCCGACTTCCAGGTGTGGTACGGCGACCCGGACAAGGACCACGGCAATGCCACCCTCGAAGGCGGCGACGTAATGCCGATCGGCAATGGCATCGTGCTGATCGGCATGGGTGAGCGCACCTCGCGCCAGGCCATCGGCCAACTGGCGCAGAACCTGTTCGCCAAGGGCGCGGTCAAGGAAGTGATCGTCGCCGGCCTGCCGAAGTCCCGCGCCGCCATGCACCTGGACACCGTGTTCAGCTTCTGCGACCGCGACCTGGTCACGGTCTTCCCGGAAGTGGTGAAAGAGATCGTGCCGTTCATCATCCGCCCGGACGAAAGCAAGCCGTACGGCATGGATGTGCGCCGCATCAACAAGTCGTTCATCGAAGTGGTGGGCGAGCAACTGGGGGTCAAGCTGCGCGTGGTCGAGACCGGCGGCAACAGCTTCGCTGCCGAGCGTGAACAGTGGGATGACGGCAACAACGTGGTGGCCATCGAGCCAGGCGTGGTCATCGGCTACGACCGCAACACCTACACCAATACCCTGCTGCGCAAGGCCGGCATCGAGGTCATCACCATCAGCGCCGGCGAACTGGGCCGGGGCCGTGGCGGCGGCCACTGCATGACCTGCCCGATTGTGCGCGACCCGATCGACTACTAACGACCATTGCACCCGGCCGCGCCCACAAAGCGCCGGCCGGGACACTACCGAACTCAAGGAGAAGCGATCATGGCGTTCAACATTCACAACCGCAACCTGCTCAGCCTGGAACACCACACCACGCGCGAGTTGCGCTACCTGCTGGACCTGTCCCGCGACCTCAAGCGCGCCAAGTACACCGGCACCGAGCAGCAGCATCTGAAGGGCAACAACATTGCCTTGATCTTCGAAAAAACCTCCACCCGTACCCGCTGCGCCTTCGAAGTGGCCGCCTATGACCAGGGCGCCAACGTCACCTACATCGACCCCAACTCTTCGCAGATCGGCCACAAGGAAAGCATGAAGGACACCGCCCGCGTGCTCGGGCGCATGTACGACGCCATCGAGTACCGTGGCTTCAAGCAGGAAATCGTCGAAGAGCTGGCCAAGTTCGCTGGCGTGCCGGTGTTCAACGGCCTGACCGACGAGTACCACCCGACCCAGATGATCGCCGACGTGCTGACCATGCGTGAAAACAGCGACAAGCCGCTGCACGACATCAGCTACGCCTACCTGGGCGATGCCCGCAACAACATGGGCAACTCGCTGCTGCTGATCGGCGCCAAGCTCGGCATGGACGTGCGCATCGCAGCGCCCAAGGCGCTGTGGCCGCATGACGACCTGGTCGAGCGCTGCAAGAAATATGCAGAGGAAAGCGGCGCCCGCATCACCCTTACCGAAGACCCGGTTGCCGCGGTCAAGGGTGTGGACTTCGTGCACACCGACGTCTGGGTGTCGATGGGTGAGCCGATCGAAGCCTGGGGCGAGCGCATCAAGCAGCTCAAGCCGTACCAGGTGAATGCGCAGCTGATGAAAGCCACCGGCAACCCGCGGACCAAGTTCATGCACTGCCTGCCGGCGTTCCACAACTCCGAAACCAAGGTAGGCAAGCAGATCGCCGAACAGTACCCGGACCTGGCCAACGGCATCGAAGTGACTGACGACGTGTTCGAATCGCCGGCCTGCATCGCCTTCGAGCAGGCGGAAAACCGCATGCACACGATCAAGGCGATCCTGGTTTCGACCCTGGCTGACCTGTAAGGGCTGACTCGCCAGGCCGGGCGACTACGATCCCCTGTGGGAGCGGGTTCACCCGCGAATTCGTCGGCAGCACCAGCACCTTAACCTGGGCTGACGCCTTCGCGGGTAAACCCGCTCCCACAAGGGGCGGTGATATCCGGTCGAGAGCAGCGCTCCCTTCTTTCGTTAAAGGACATTCCCCATGCGTATCGTTGTTGCATTGGGCGGCAACGCCCTGCTGCGTCGCGGCGAGCCCATGACCGCTGACAACCAGCGCGCCAATATCCGCACCGCCACCGAACAGATCGCCAAGATCCACCCTGGCAACGAGCTGGTCATCGCCCACGGCAACGGCCCGCAAGTTGGCCTGCTGTCGCTGCAGGGCCTGTCCTACAAGCCCGACGAGGCCTACCCGCTGGACGTGCTGGGTGCCGAAACCGAAGGCATGATCGGCTACATGATCGAACAGGAACTGGGTAACCTGCTGGCCTTCGAAGTGCCGTTCGCCACCCTGCTGACCCAAGTGGAAGTAGACGCCAACGACCCCGCCTTCAAAGACCCGACCAAATTCATCGGCCCTGTCTACGCCAAGGAAGAAGCCGAACGCCTGGCCAAGGAAAAGGGCTGGGTGGTCAAGCCAGACGGCGACAAGTACCGCCGCGTGGTAGCCAGCCCGAAACCCAAGCGCATCTTCGAGATCCGCCCGATCAAGTGGCTGCTGGAAAAGAACAGCATCGTGATTTGCGCCGGCGGCGGCGGCATCCCCACCATGTACGATGAAAACCGCAAGCTCAAAGGCATCGAAGCGGTGATCGACAAGGACCTGTGCTCGGCCTTGTTGGCAGAGCAACTGGACGCCGACCTTTTGATAATCGCCACCGACGTCGATGCCGCCTACATTGACTGGGGCAAACCCACGCAAAAAGCCATTGCCCAGGCACACCCCGACGAGCTCGAACGGCTTGGCTTTGCCGCAGGCTCCATGGGGCCCAAGGTGCAAGCGGCCAGTGATTTCGCCCGCAACACCGGCAAAGTGGCGGTAATCAGTTCGCTGGAGAATATTGAAGACATCGTCAAAGGCACAGCCGGCACACGGGTTTCCACCGCCAAGCCGGGGATCAGCTACCGTTGAATGCAGTGGGCGGGCCTATGGTGCCCGCCATTTTCGACCTTCCAAAGGAGCTTGCCATGGCCCAGTACCAACCCGGTCATGTACACATCGAGCGCACCGCGCTGAACAAGAACGACCACAGCTATGACCTGAACATCGAATACGAGGCAGTGTCGGACCCCAAGGAAGGCCGAGGCATTCAGTTCCACATGCATGGCAGCATCGAAGGCAAGGCGGTGGAAGAAAAGTTCTACCTGGCCAAGGATCAAGTGTTGCCCAGTTTCCTCATGCTACTAACCCGCAAGGCCCAGTCGTATCTGGTGCCGCCGAAGAAGTTCGAGAACCTGAGTTCGCCACACAAGCTCTATGACCACATGTTCAAGGACATCCGTGAAAAGCTGGATGTGAAGTCGGGCGACCCGATCAAGCCTGAACATTTGGAATGATTTCAGGATTTTGGGGCTGCTGCGCAGCCCATCGCGACGCAAGGCCGCTCCTACAAGGGATACGCGTTCCCCTGTAGGAGCGGCCTTGCGTCGCGATTGGGCCGCAAAGCGGCCCCGGCGATGTTAAGGCATACTAGCGCCCTCCCCGGCCACCACCTTCACCGTCCCCATGCGCATCCACGTCAGCTTCATCGACCGCGTCGGCATCACCCAGGAAGTCCTCGCCCTGCTCGGTGCCCGCAACCTCAACCTGGACGCCGTGGAGATGGTCCCGCCGAACGTCTACATCGACGCCCCTACCCTCAGCCCCGCCGTGCTCGAAGAACTCCACGACGCGTTGTTCGAAGTGCGCGGCGTGCAATCGGTGGACGTGGTCGACATCCTCCCCGGCCAGCGCCGCCACCTGCAACTCGATGCCCTGCTGGCCGCCATGAGCGACCCGGTGCTGGCCGTGGACAGTGCTGGCAAGGTGCTGCTGGCCAACCCGGCGCTGATCGAGTTGTGCGGTCGCGAATCGGCCGGGCGCTCAGTGGGTGAACTGTTCGGCGACCCGGCACTGCTGCAGGCACTGCTGGACAACAACTTCCACCTGCCCATGCGCGAGATGCAACTGAACGGCCAGAGTTTGCTGCTGGACGCCATGCCAATCACCAACGCCGGTGGCCTGCTGACGCTGTACCCGCCAACGCGCATGGGCGAACGCCTTTCGGCGCTGCACCACGACCATGCCGAAGGCTTCGATGCCTTGCTCGGCGATTCGCCGGCCATCCGTACCCTCAAGGCCCGTGCCCTGCGCGTGGCAACGCTCGATGCACCACTGCTGGTACATGGCGAAACCGGCACCGGCAAAGAACTGGTAGCCCGCGCCTGCCATGCCATCAGCAGCCGCCACGCCGCACCGTTCCTGGCGCTAAACTGCGCCGCACTGCCGGAAAGCCTGGCCGAAAGCGAACTGTTCGGTTACGCCCCCGGCGCCTTCACTGGCGCACAACGGGGTGGCAAACCCGGGCTGATGGAGCTGGCCAACCAGGGTACGGTATTCCTCGATGAAATCGGCGAAATGTCGCCGTACCTGCAGGCCAAGCTGCTGCGCTTTCTCAGCGATGGCAGCTTCCGCCGGGTGGGTGGCGACCGCGAAGTGAAGGTAGATGTGCGCATCATCAGCGCCACCCACCGCGACCTCGAGCGCATGGTCGCCGAAGGCAGCTTCCGCGAAGACCTGTTCTACCGCCTCAACGTGCTCAACCTGCAAGTACCGCCACTGCGCGACCGCGGCCAGGACATCCTGATGCTGGCGCATTTTTTCATGCAGCAAGCCTGTACGCAGATCCAGCGCCCACCCTGCCGGCTGACCCCGGCCACCCATTCGGCACTGCTGGCCAACCCTTGGCCAGGTAACGTGCGCCAGCTGCAGAACGTGATTTTCCGCGCGGCGGCTATCTGCGAGGGCAACCTGGTGGATATTGGTGACCTGGACATCGCCGGCACCTCGGTGGCCCGCGGCCTGGACGGCGAAGTGGCCAGCCTGGAACAGGCTGTAGGCGATTTCGAGCGTGAGCTGTTGCAACGGTTGTATGCCAGCTACCCCTCGACCCGACAACTGGCCGGGCGCCTGCAAACTTCGCACACCGCCATCGCCCAGCGCCTGCGTAAATATGGAATACCGGGTAAAGCCTGATAGTTGTTGTAATAATCCGGTTGTTATTCAGGCTTTTCCTACGCCAGTGAAAGATACTCTCCCACGTATGCCTCGTAGAATGGTGACAGTGTATTCCCACCTGTCACCCCACTTATCCACCGCACAGCGGGAAGTGGTTCGTTTCTGGATATAACGAGAGCACCTGATGTTTGAACTCGATTTTTACGGGACGCTTGTAGCCGCCTCATTAGTACTGTTACTGGGGCGCGGTCTTGTCGCCCGCATTGGTTTCCTGCGCGCCTATAACATCCCGGAACCTGTCGCAGGTGGCCTGGTAGTAGCCGTGGCGCTGCTGGCCTTGCGCAGTTTCGATGTGCATGTGCAGTTCGATACTTCGCTGCAAACACCCCTGATGCTGGCATTTTTCGCCACCATCGGTTTGAGTGCCGACTTCGCCAGCCTTAAAAAAGGTGGCCGTGTGGTGACCGTGTTCCTGCTGGTGGTGACCTGCCTGCTGCTGGTGCAGAACGGCATGGGTATCGGCCTGGCCACAGCATTGGGGCTCGACCCGCTAATGGGCCTGCTGGCCGGCTCGATTACCTTGTCCGGCGGCCACGGCACTGGTGCTGCCTGGGGGGCAACGTTCACCGAGAAGTTTGGCCTGGCCTCGGCCTCGGAGCTGGCGATGGCCTCGGCCACTTTTGGCCTGGTACTCGGTGGCCTGATTGGTGGCCCAGTCGCCCGGCTGCTGATCAAACGGGTAAAAACACCTGGGCTTGAGCAAGAATTGCCGCAACTGCCCAAGGGTTTCGAACAACCCGACAAAGAGCGCCTGATCACCTCGTTTTCATTTGTCGAGACACTGGCACTGATTGCCGTCAGCTTGCTCGCCGGTTCGTTACTTAACGGTTTGTTGAAAGGCACTGCATTTGAGCTGCCAACGTTCGTTTGTGTGTTGTTCGTGGGAGTGTTGTTACGCAACGGCCTTTCGGCGTTCGGCTTTTATCATGTGTTTGAACGGGAAGTTTCGGTACTGGGCAATGTAAGTTTGTCGTTGTTCCTGGCCATCGCCTTGATGTCGCTCAAACTGTGGGACCTGGCAGCATTGGCCTTACCGTTCTTTGTACTGTTGGCCGCACAAACACTGGTCATGGCACTGTTTGCGATCTTCGTGACGTTCCGGGTCATGGGGCGTAACTATGATGCGGCGGTGCTGGCTGCCGGGCACTGTGGTTTTGGCTTGGGCGCTACACCAACAGCCATTGCCAACATGCAAGCGGTGACCCAACGCTATGGCGCCTCGCACATTGCCTTCCTGGTGGTGCCGATGGTGGGCGCGTTCTTCATCGACATCATCAATGTCATCGTGATCAAGTTGTACTTGGCATTGCCCTTGTTTATCCCCGGTTAAGCGATTTCAACCTGTACAGGCGACTGGGCCAATGCAGGATGACATGTATTGATTTGAATACACCGTACCGAAAACGATACACACCCATTCGAATGCGCCTGCACAAGGGTTTGATCCCCAAACCCTTTTCCTTTCTTCGCCCCCTGTATCGATTTCATTCCATCAATAAGTCAAATTGGTTACAAAAAATACTTAAATAACTGATTTATAAAGCTTTTTTATGATTGGCCGCATTTTTGCTAAGGGAATCCTAACCCCAAGAGCGCGGAGCCACCGCGCCCAACGCCCTGCTTCCCGAGGATTCCCCATGAGCGAGTTGCGTTTCACTGAAGATCACGAATGGCTGCGCGTCGAAGCCGATGGCAGCGTCACCGTGGGCATCACCGCCTACGCCCAGAACGCCCTTGGCGATGTGGTTTTCGTGCAACTGCCAGAGTTGCAGCAGTATGAGAAAGGCAGCGAAGCGTCCACCGTCGAATCGGTCAAGGCCGCAAGCGGCGTATACATGCCGCTGACCGGCGAAGTAGTCGAGGTCAACGGCCAGCTTGAAGACAGCCCGGAACTGGTCAACGAAGACCCGATGGGCGAAGGCTGGTTCTTCCGCTTCATCCCTGCCGATGCCAGCGCCGTCGGCGCCCTGCTCGACCAGGACGCCTACGACCGCCTGATCAAAGCCAACGACGACGCCTGAGGAACCCCGCCATGACCATCAACCTCGGCACCGCCAACGAATTCATCGCCCGCCACATCGGCCCACGCGCCGCTGACGAGCAGGCCATGCTCAGCGCACTCGGCTTCGACTCGCTGGAAGCCATGACCGCAGCGGTCATCCCCGACAGCATCAAGGGCACCAGCGTGCTCGGTTCGCACGACGGCCAGAGTGAAGCTGACGCGCTGGCCGCACTCAAAGCCATCGCCGGCAAGAACCAGCTGTTCAAGAGCTACATCGGCCAGGGCTATTACAACACCCACACCCCGGCACCAATCCTGCGCAATCTGCTGGAAAACCCGGCCTGGTATACCGCCTACACCCCGTACCAGCCAGAAATTTCCCAGGGCCGCCTGGAAGCACTGCTGAACTTCCAGACCCTGATCAGCGACCTGACCGGCCTGCCGATCGCCAACGCATCGCTGCTCGACGAAGCTACCGCCGCCGCCGAAGCCATGACCTTCTGCAAGCGCCTGTCGAAGAACAAGGCCAGCCACAGCTTCTTCGCCTCGGTACATTGCCACCCGCAAACCCTCGACGTGCTGCGCACCCGTGCCGAACCGCTGGGTATCGAGATCGTGGTCGGCGACGAGCGCGAACTGAGCGATGTCAGCGCCTTCTTCGGCGCCCTGCTGCAGTACCCGGCCAGCAACGGTGAAGTGTTCGACTACCGCGACCTGGTGCAGCGCTTCCACGCGGCCAACGCCCTGGTCGCCGTGGCCGCCGACCTGCTGGCCCTGACCCTGCTGACCCCACCGGGCGAATTCGACGCCGACGTGGCCATCGGCAGTGCCCAGCGCTTTGGCGTACCACTGGGCTTCGGCGGCCCACACGCGGCCTACTTCGCTACCCGTGACGCGTTCAAGCGCGACATGCCGGGCCGCCTGGTCGGCGTGTCGATCGACCGCTTCGGCAAGACCGCCCTGCGCCTGGCCATGCAAACCCGCGAGCAGCACATCCGCCGCGAAAAGGCCACCAGCAACATTTGTACCGCCCAGGTACTGCTGGCCAACATCGCCAGCATGTTCGCCGTGTACCACGGCCCGGCCGGCCTCAAACGCATTGCCGAACGCACCCATGCCCTGACCGCCATCCTGGCCGCCGGCCTGAAGGTACTGGGCGTTCAAGTAGTGGGCGCCAGCGCCTTCGACACCCTGACCCTGGCCACCGGCACTGCCACCGCCAGCCTGCATGACCAGGCACGTGCCCAAGGCATCAACCTGCGTCAGGTCGATGCCGCCCACCTGGGCCTGTCGCTGGACGAAACCAGCAGCCAGGCGGACGTCGAGGCCCTGTGGCAGCTGTTCACTGGCGACCAGGCCCAGCCTGACTTCGCCGCGCTGGCCGCCAGCACCGGTTCGCTGCTGCCTGCCGCCCTGCTGCGTCAGTCGGCCATCCTCGAACACCCGGTGTTCAACCGCTACCACAGCGAAACCGAGCTGATGCGCTACCTGCGCCGCCTGGCCGACAAGGACCTGGCGCTGGACCGCAGCATGATCCCGCTGGGCTCGTGCACCATGAAGCTGAACGCCGCCAGCGAAATGATCCCGGTCACCTGGGCCGAGTTCGGCAACCTGCACCCGTTCGCCCCGGCCGAGCAAAGCCAGGGCTACCTGCAGATGACCACCGAGCTGGAAGCCATGCTCTGCGCCGCCACCGGCTACGACGCCGTGTCGCTGCAGCCCAACGCCGGCTCCCAGGGCGAGTACGCAGGCCTGCTGGCCATCCGCGCCTACCACCGCAGCCGTGGCGAAGGCCACCGCGACATCTGCCTGATCCCGTCTTCTGCGCACGGTACCAACCCGGCCACCGCGCACATGGCCGGCATGCGCGTGGTGGTCACCGCCTGTGACGCCCGCGGCAACGTCGATGTCGAGGACCTGCGCGCCAAGGCCATCGAGCACCGCGAGCGCCTGGCCGCAATCATGATCACCTACCCGTCGACCCACGGTGTGTTCGAGGAAGCGATCGGCGAAATCTGCGCGATCATCCACGACAACGGTGGCCAGGTGTACATCGACGGCGCCAACATGAACGCCATGGTCGGCCTGTGCGCGCCGGGCAAGTTCGGCGGCGACGTTTCCCACCTGAACCTGCACAAGACCTTCTGCATCCCGCACGGCGGTGGCGGCCCAGGCGTCGGCCCGATTGGCGTCAAGTCGCACCTGGCGCCGTTCCTGCCAGGCCATGCGCAACTGGAAAACACCATCGGTGCGGTGTGCGCCGCGCCGTTCGGCAGCGCCAGCATCCTGCCGATCACCTGGATGTACATCCGCATGATGGGCGGTGCCGGCCTCAAGCGTGCTTCGCAGATGGCGATCCTCAACGCCAACTACATCGCCCGCCGCCTGGAAGAGCACTATCCTGTTCTGTATACCGGTGGTAATGGCTTGGTGGCCCACGAGTGCATCCTCGACCTGCGCCCGCTGAAGGACACCAGCGGCATCAGCGTCGACGACGTGGCCAAGCGCCTGATCGACTTCGGCTTCCACGCCCCGACCATGTCCTTCCCGGTGGCCGGCACGCTGATGATCGAACCGACCGAAAGCGAGTCCAAGGAAGAACTGGACCGCTTCTGCAACGCGATGATCCAGATCCGCGAAGAAATCCGCGCGGTCGAGAACGGTAGCCTGGACAAGGACGACAACCCGCTGAAAAACGCCCCGCACACTGCGGCCGAGCTGGTTGGCGAATGGGCCCATGGCTACAGCCGCGAGCAGGCGGTATACCCGCTGCCAAGCCTGGTGGAAGGCAAGTACTGGCCGCCAGTCGGCCGGGTCGACAACGTGTTCGGCGACCGCAACCTGGTGTGCGCCTGCCCGTCGATCGAGAGCTATCAGGACGCCTGAGGCGCCCTTTAGGAAGCTGGGGCCGCTTTGCGGCCCAATCGCGACGCAAGGCCGCTCCCTCAGGGACCGCGCCGCTCTTTGTGGGAGCGGCCTTGTGTCGCGAAAGGGCTGCGCAGCAGCCCCAAAGATCTTCAGGAGGTACCACCATGTCACTGAGCGTCTTCGACCTGTTCAAGATCGGCATCGGCCCCTCCAGTTCGCACACGGTCGGCCCGATGCGCGCTGCTGCGCGTTTCGCCGAAGGGCTACGCCGTGATGGTCTGCTTGCCCGCACCGCCAGCGTCAAGGCCGAGCTGTATGGCTCGCTGGGCGCCACCGGCAAGGGCCACGGCAGCGACAAGGCCGTGCTGCTGGGCCTTGAAGGCGAACACCCCGACATCGTCGATACCAACACCATCCCCGCCCGCCTGCAGGCCATCCGCGACAGCGGCCGCATCAACCTGCTGGGCGAGCACAGCATTGCCTTTATCGAAAAGCAGCACCTGGCAATGATCCGCAAGCCCCTGGATTACCACCCCAACGGCATGATCTTCCGCGCCTTCGATGACGCCGGCCTGCAAATCCGTAGCCGCGAGTACTACTCGGTGGGCGGCGGCTTCGTGGTCGACGAGGACGCCGCCGGCCACGACCGCATCGTCGAGGACAGCACGGCGCTGGCCTACCCGTTCAAGACCGCCAAGGAACTGCTCGGCCACTGCACCGCACAAAACCTCACGGTGAGCCAGGTGATGCTGGCCAACGAGGCGGCCTGGCGCCCGGAGGCCGAAACCCGCGCCGG
The DNA here is from genome assembly GCF_039673335.1 of Pseudomonas sp. TWI929. NCBI lineage: Bacteria > Pseudomonadati > Pseudomonadota > Gammaproteobacteria > Pseudomonadales > Pseudomonadaceae > Pseudomonas > Pseudomonas sp. TWI929. The sequence goes on along the minus strand of NZ_JBDJLK010000029.1, from coordinate 8,082 downwards.
GCTGCTGCGCATCTGGCAGGTGATGCAGGATTGCGTCGAAGCCGGCTGCCAGCATGAAGGCATCCTCCCGGGCGGGCTCAAGGTCAAACGCCGGGCGCCAGCCCTGCACCGGCAGCTGAGCCGCCACCCGGAGGCCAGCCTGCGCGATGCCCTGTCAGTGCTCGACTGGGTCAACCTCTACGCCCTGGCGGTGAATGAGGAGAACGCCAACGGCGGGCGTGTGGTCACCGCCCCCACCAACGGCGCGGCAGGCATCGTCCCGGCGGTACTGCACTACTACATGCGCTTCGTACCGGGCGCCAGCGAGGACGGGGTGGTGCGCTTTCTGCTCACTGCCGCGGCCATCGGCATCCTGTACAAGGAAAACGCCTCCATTTCCGGCGCCGAAGTGGGCTGCCAGGGCGAGGTCGGCGTGGCCTGCTCGATGGCTGCCGGGGCGCTGTGCGAAGTCATGGGCGGCAGCGTGCAGCAGGTGGAAAACGCCGCCGAAATCGGCATGGAACATAACCTGGGCCTGACCTGCGACCCGATCGGCGGGTTGGTCCAGGTGCCTTGCATCGAGCGCAACGCCATGGGCTCGGTGAAGGCGATCAACGCGGTGCGCATGGCCTTGCGCGGCGACGGGCAGCACTACGTGTCGCTCGACAAGGTTATCCGCACCATGCGCCAGACCGGCGCCGACATGAAAAGCAAATACAAAGAGACCGCCCGTGGCGGCCTGGCCGTCAACATCATCGAATGTTGACCCTACAACAACAGCAAGGAGTCACCGATGTCCGAAACACTGCTCAAGACCCCACTGCATGCCCTGCACCTGGAACTGGGTGCGCGCATGGTGCCGTTCGCCGGCTACGACATGCCGGTGCAGTACCCGTTGGGCGTGCTCAAGGAACACCTGCACACCCGCGAGCAGGCCGGCCTGTTCGATGTCTCGCACATGGGCCAGATCACCCTGCGTGGCAGCGATGCCGCCAAGGCCCTGGAAAGCCTGGTGCCGGTGGACATCATCGACCTGCCGGTGGGCATGCAGCGCTACGCCATGTTCACCAATGAACAAGGCGGCATCCTCGACGACCTGATGGTTGCCAACCTGGGCGACGACACCCTGTTCCTGGTGGTGAACGCCGCCTGCAAGGACCAGGACCTGGCCCACCTGCAAGCGCACATCGGCAGCCGTTGCGAAGTACAGCCACTGTTCGAGCAACGCGCCCTGCTGGCCCTGCAAGGCCCGGCAGCGGTCAAGGTGCTGGAGCGCCTGGCCCCGGAAGTGGCCGGCATGACCTTCATGCAGTTCCGCCCGGTGAAACTGCTGGGTGAAGACTGCTTCGTCAGCCGCTCGGGCTACACCGGCGAAGACGGCTACGAAATTTCGGTACCTGTGCACGCTGCCGAAGCCCTGGCCCGCCGCCTGCTGGCCGAGCCCGAAGTGCAGCCGATCGGCCTGGGTGCGCGCGACTCGCTGCGCCTGGAAGCCGGCCTGTGCCTGTACGGCCACGACATGAACACCGAGACCACCCCGATCGAAGCGAGCCTGCTGTGGGCGATTTCCAAGGTGCGCCGCGCCGATGGCGCACGTGCTGCCGGCTTCCCGGGCGCCGAGGCCATCTTCGCCCACCAGCGCGATGGCGTAGCGCGCAAACGTGTCGGCCTGTTGCCGCAGGAACGTACGCCAGTACGTGAAGGCGCGGATATTGTCGACGCAAACAATAAACCGGTAGGTAAAGTGTGCAGCGGCGGCTTTGGCCCGACACTCGGTGCACCTGTAGCAATGGGTTATATCGATAGTGAACATGCTGCACTCGACACGGCACTGTTTGCTGTGGTGCGGGGCAAGAAGGTTGCCTTGAAAGTCAGCAAAATGCCTTTCGTGGCACAACGTTACTACCGTGGCTGAAACTGCTTTGTGAAGGTTGCAGGCAGGTTCGACATATTCGTTTTCGAACCTGTCCAATAACTTTTGAACATGGCGCCAGGCCAGGCGCCATGCCGTTTCCGACAAATCGGTCGGTTATCGGCAAGCGGCCGATTTTCCATACGACCAAGGGCTTGTTTTTCTCTCGGGAGTTGGCGTAGAGTCACTGCACTGTGTTTGCATGGGTCGCAACAGTTCGTGACCTGGGCCAGTAGCCGCAATTTGCTACAACCCGATTGACGTCTCTTACTTTCCTGCAACCCAGCCCAGTAATCTTTTGCTTACAAACAGTGCAAAAGAAACTGTCATCAAAATTTAAGCTTCATAGGAAATAAGACAATGGCTGAGCGTCAGAACGGTACCGTCAAGTGGTTCAATGACGAAAAAGGTTACGGCTTCATCACCCCAGAAAGCGGTGCTGATCTGTTCGTGCACTTCCGCGCTATTGAAGGCAACGGCTTCAAGAGCCTGAAAGAAGGCCAGAAGGTCACCTTCGAAGCAGTTCAGGGCCAGAAAGGCCTGCAGGCTGACAAGGTTCAGGTCGTCGCCTAAGCGAATACCAGACACCAAAAGCCCCTGCCAAGTGCAGGGGCTTTTTTTTGCCCGTAGAATAGCGGCTTCGTCTTCTGGAGCCGTCCTGCATGTCCAAGCCTCTGCTCACACCCCAGGGTGATTTTCCGCCGGTCGGCCTGGGCCGGCGCCTGGCGGCGATGTTCTATGACTTTTTGTTGTGCACGGCGCTACTGATCGTTACCGCTGGCGCCTACAAGATGATCCAGATGGCGATCATCGGCGAAGCACGCATGCGTGAGCTGACCGAGGCCGGCGCGCTGGATGGCGACCCGCTGTTATCGACGGTATTGCTGTTTGCCTTGTTTGGCTTCTTTGCCAAGTTCTGGACCCATGGCGGGCAGACCCTGGGTATGCAGGTGTGGGGCGTGCGGGTGCAGAACGCCGATGGCTCGGCCATCAGCCTGTGGCAGGCGCTGTTGCGCTTTGTAGTGTCGATTGCTTCGTGGTTGTGCCTGGGGTTGGGTTTTTTCTGGGTGCTGATCGACAAGCGCAAGCGTGGTTGGCATGACATCTATTCGGAAAGCCAGCTGGTGCGGGTGCCGAAGCAGAAGAAATGAGCCGAGAGTTGTACCGCCTGTGCCGGCCTCTTCGCGGCGGTTCGGCGCACCGATGAACCCGCGAAGAGGCCGGCACAGGTTTACGCCCACAAAAAAGCCGACCCTGAGGTCGGCTTTTTTGTGCAGCTCAGGCCATCAACCTGCCCGGCGCAACAGCCACAAACCTGCCAGCGCACAGATGCCTGCCGGGATCACCACCGCCAGCAGCGGCGGGAAGCCAAACACCTGGCTCGAAGGCCCGAGCAGGTCCTGGCCGATGCGGAACACGAAGCCCACCAGCACACCGGTGAACACGCGTTGACCAAGGGTCACCGAGCGCAGCGGGCCAAAGATGAACGAGATCGCCATCAGCACCAGCGCCGCAGTTACCATCGGCTGCAGCACTTTGGTCCAGAACGCCAGCCAGTAACGGGCATTGTTCAGGCCCTGGTCGGACAGGTAGTGGATGTAGTCCCACAACCCGGTAATCGACAGCGACTCCGGCGCCAGGATCACGGTATTGAGCAGTTCTGGCGTGAGCGAAACATCCCAGCGTTCCTCCGGGGTATTGACCACTTCGGTATGGTCGCCACGGAAGTAGGTGGTGCGCACATCGGCGAGCAGCCAGTGGTCTTGCTGGTATTGCGCACGGCGGGCGAAGCTTGAAGTGACAATCTTGCGCTCGCTGTCGAAGCGGTAGCGGGTCACGCCCAGCAGCAGGCCGTTGGGCTGCACGGCGTTGATGTGCACGTACTCCTCGCCCTGGCGGTGCCACATGCCGCGCTTGGAGCTTTGCGCTTCACCGCCACCCTGGGCCAGGGAACGGTCGGCCTGGGCCTTGTTCTCGGTCACCGGTGCCACATATTCGCCAATCAGCAGGCCGACCAGCATCAGCACCAGCATCGGCTTCATCACCGCCCAGACAATGCGGCCGATGGAAACCCCGGCAGCGCGCATGATGGTCAGCTCGCTGCTGCTGGCCAGGCTGCCCAGGCCAATCAGGCAGCCAATCAATGCAGCCATAGGCAGCATTTCATACAACCGGCGTGGTGCGGTCAGCAGGACGAAGTTGCCTGCTTCCATCACCGTGTAGGTGTCGCTCAGGTCGCTCATCTCATCGATGAAGGCGAACAGCGAGGCCAGGCCGAGAATGATCCCCAGCACGGCCACGATGGCCAGCAGCACGCTCTGGCCAATGTAGCGGTCGAGCTTACCCATGGGCCACCTCCGCACGGCGAGCGGCACGCTTGAGGCGCAGCGGCTCCCAGTACATCAGGCCCAGGCCGATCAGCAGGAACAGGCCGTGGACCCACCACATGCCCAGGGCGATCGGCAGTTTGCCCTTCTCAAGGGCGCCGCGTGCAGAAATCAACATTGTCAGGTAGGCCATGTACAGGAGAATTGCCGGCAGCAGCTTGAGGAAGCGGCCCTGGCGCGGGTTGACCCGGGACAGCGGCACCGCCAGCAGGGTGACGACGAACACCAGGATCGGCAGCGACAGCCGCCATTGCAGCTCGGCGCGCTCGCGCAGGCCCTTCTTGCCGAACAGTTCGGAAGTAGGGATGGCTTCGCGATCGGTCACTTCCTCGGCGACTTCCGGCTTGGGCAGCAGCACACCGTAGGTATCGTACTTGATGGCACGGTAGTCGGCCTGGCCTGGGTTGCCGTCGTAACGGTAGCCGTTCTCCAGTACCAGGTAGCGGTTGCCGTCGGCCTGGATTTCCTGGTGGCCTTTTTCGGCAACCAGCACCGACGGGGCGCGGTCCTTGGTCTTGTCCTGGTTGAAGCGCTTCTCGGAGATGAACACCCCGCCCAGGTTGATGCGGTCGTCCGACAGCTCTTCGGTGTAGGTCACCCGCGAGCCGTCACGCAGGGTCTGGAAGCGGCCCGGCACCAGGGTGTCGAACTCGGTCAGGGCGTCCTGTTGGGCGATGATCTGCTGCACCTGGGCCACACCCAGCGGCGCCAGGCTCAGGCTCAGCCAGGCTACCAGCAGGGCGACCAGGGCGGCCGGCGCCATGGTCAGGCCCAGCAGGCGCTGCTGGCTCATGCCAGTGGCCGAGAGCACGGTCATCTCGCTTTCCAGGTACAACCGCCCGTACGCCAGGAGAATGCCGAGGAACAGCCCCAGGGGCAGGATCAGTTGCAGGAAGCCCGGCATGCGGAAGCCCATGATCAGGAACAGCACGCTCGGGTCGAGCACGCCCTGGGCAGCCTGGGCCAGGTACTTGATGAAGCGCCCGCTCATGATGATCACCAGCAGCACAGCGCTGACGGCGCTCAAGGTCACCAGGACCTCGCGGGACAGATAACGAAAGACGATCAAACCAGACACTCCTGGGTTGTCAGGGCGGACTGCCAATCAATGGCGCCAAACAATGACTTAGTACATCCAAGACCAATGCCGGTTCGCCAAAGGCGAACCTCCATGTAAAGTGCGCGCATTATCCTGTGATTGACCGCCCCTGTCACTTGGCCGCGCATGAAGGTGCAATACGGGGTTGTCAGCACGCTTGCCGCAGGCTCAAACTGGCAGCTTTTCCGCTGGCGCGCGACTACGCGGCCAGGCCCGTCCAGAGCGCTGGAGCACACAGCGCCATTCGTATCGATCATTCGGGGATCCTGACATGGAACTGGTTGTAAAAAGCGTAGCTGCTGCATCCGTAAAAACCGCCACCCTGGTCATTCCGGTAGGTGAAAGCCGCAAGCTTGGCGCCGTTGCCAAGGCCGTCGACCTGGCCAGCGAAGGTGCCATCAGCGCCGTGCTCAAGCGCGGTGACCTGGCCGGTAAACCGGGCCAGACCCTGCTGCTGCAAAACCTCCCAGGCCTGAAGGCCGAGCGCGTACTGCTGGTGGGTAGCGGCAAGGACGAAGCCCTGGGCGACCGCGCCTGGCGCAAACTGGTCGCCAGCGTCGCCGGCGTGCTCAAGGGCCTGAACGGCGCCGACGCAGTGCTGGCCCTGGACGATATCGCAGTCAGCAACCGCGACGCCCATTACGGCAAGTACCGCCTGCTGGCCGAAACCCTGCTCGATGGCGAATACGTGTTCGACCGGTTCAAGAGCCAGAAGGCCGAGCCGCGCGCCCTGAAGAAAGTCACCCTGCTGGCCGACAAGGCTGGCCAGGCCGAGGTCGAGCGCGCCGTCAAGCACGCCAGCGCCATCGCCACCGGCATGGCGTTCACCCGCGACCTTGGCAACCTGCCGCCGAACCTGTGCCACCCAAGCTTCCTGGCCGAACAGGCCAAGGACCTGGGCAAGGCACACAAGGGCCTGAAAGTCGAAGTACTGGACGAGAAGAAAATCAAGGACCTGGGCATGGGCGCTTTCTACGCCGTGGGCCAGGGCAGCGACCAGCCGCCACGCCTGATCGTGCTCAACTACCAGGGCGGCAAGAAGGCTGACAAGCCGTTCGTACTGGTGGGCAAGGGCATCACCTTCGACACCGGTGGCATCAGCCTCAAGCCAGGCGCCGGCATGGACGAAATGAAGTACGACATGTGCGGCGCCGCCAGCGTGTTCGGTACCCTGCGTGCGGTGCTGGAGCTGCAACTGCCGATCAACCTGGTGTGCCTGCTGGCTTGCGCCGAAAACATGCCGAGCGGTGGCGCCACCCGCCCGGGTGACATCGTCACCACCATGAGCGGGCAAACCGTCGAAATCCTCAACACCGACGCCGAAGGCCGCCTGGTGCTGTGCGACACCCTGACCTACGCCGAGCGCTTCAAGCCGCAGGCGGTGATCGACATCGCCACCCTGACCGGCGCCTGCATCGTTGCCCTGGGCAGCCACACTTCCGGCCTGATGGGCAACAACGACGACCTGGTCGGCCAGTTGCTCGACGCCGGCAAGCGCGCCGACGACCGCGCCTGGCAGCTGCCGCTGTTCGATGAATACCAGGAGCAGCTGGACAGCCCGTTCGCCGACATGGGCAACATCGGCGGGCCGAAGGCCGGCACCATCACCGCCGGTTGCTTCCTGTCGCGCTTCGCCAAGGCCTACAACTGGGCACACATGGACATCGCCGGTACCGCATGGGTCAGCGGTGGCAAGGACAAGGGCGCCACTGGCCGCCCGGTACCTCTGCTGACCCAGTACCTGCTGGACCGCGCTGGCGCCTGATGCCGTGACGCCGGTGGTGCCTTGCGCACCACCGGCCGGCGATTCCCACCATGAGCAAAGTCGACTTCTATATTTTGCCCACCGACTCGCTGTCGGCGCGGCTCGATTTCGCCTGCAAGCTGTGCGAAAAGGCCTGGCGCCTCGGCCACCGGGTCTATCTGCACTGCCAGGATGCCGAACAGCGCAGCGAGTTGGACCAACGCTTGTGGCGCTTCAAGGGCGAGGCGTTCGTGCCCCACGACCTGGCCGAGGCGCATGCCGATGCCGGCGTGGCCCTGGGCCTGGCTGACAATGCGGGCGAGCACCGCGACTTGCTGATAAACCTGGGCGCCAGCGTGCCGGGCTTTGTCGGCCAGTTCGAGCGGGTGGCCGAAATCGTCGTCGAGGAGCCTGGCATTCGCCAATCGGCCCGAGAGCGATTCCGTTTCTACCGTGAACAGGGCTATGCTCTGCAAGACCACCGCTTACAGCGACTTTGACGACGATGGACAAGCCCTCCCCCCTGCCCGACTCCGCCCATCTGCTCGATGACCTCGAGTCGATCCGCCAGTTACTTGGCGACGCCGACCTGCAACCGCCGCTGCTGACCGAAACGGTGGAGCAGATCCCGTTGTTGCTGGAAGAAGCACACGGCAACCCTGCAACTGCTGCCGAACCGCTAACCGCCGGGCCCGAAGACGACCCACAGACCCGCCGCCAGGACACCCTGCTGCACCTGGAAAGCGAGTTGCGCGCGGCGGCGCAAATGATCATGCAAGACGTGATCAACGACTTCACCCCGCATATCGAGAACGAGATCAAGCGCCGGCTGGACGCGCGGATCGAGCGGCTGATCAAGCGTTCCGAGTAAGCCAGAAGAATCGGCGGCGCCTGCTTCGCGGGTAAACCCGCTCCCACAGGATCAGCACAGGCCTGAAGGCACTGCTGCACCTGTGGGAGC
>NZ_JBDJLK010000028.1:0-62695 GCF_039673335.1 Pseudomonas sp. TWI929 | reverse complement strand
GGCCCTGAGCTTTGTGATATCCCTGTGGGAGCGGGTTCACCCGCGAAGAGGCCAGTACAGGCACCAGATCAATCAGAGGTTGTAGGCCCGCTCATTGTGCTCAGCCAGGTCCAGCCCCTGCTCTTCCTCTTCCCGGCTGGCCCGCAGCCCGATGGTCAGCTTGATGGCCCCAAGAATCGCCCAACTCACCACGAAGCAATAGACGAAGGTGAACACCACCCCCTTCAACTGCACCAACGCCTGCCCGATCGGCGACGCCCCTTCCACATACCCGCCCAGCGCCGGCGCGGCAAATACCCCGGTCAGGATCGCCCCGACCATCCCGCCCACACCATGCAAGCCGAATACATCCAGGCTGTCGTCATAGCCCAGCGCCTGCTTGAGCCGGGTCACGGCAAAGAAGCAGATGGCCCCGGTCAACAGGCCGATCACCACCGCCCCCAGTGGCCCGACAAAAGCGCAAGCCGGTGTGATACCCACCAACCCGGCCAAGGCCCCCGAAGCCGCACCCAAGGCCGTTGGCCGACCATGCATGACCTTCTCGGTCAACAACCAGCCCACAATCCCCGCACAGGCCGCCACCATGGTCGCCAGCATCACCACCCCTGCCCCCTGGTTGGCCGCGAGCCCGGAGCCTACGTTGAAGCCGAACCAGCCCACCCACAGCAACCCGGCCCCCACCAGGGTAAAGCCGAGGTTGTGTGGCGGCATGGCCACCTGCGGGTAGCCCTTGCGCTTGCCCAGCATCAACGCCGCCGCCAGGGCCGCCACGCCGGAGTTGATATGCACCGCCGTACCGCCGGCAAAGTCCAGCACCCCCCAGTTGACCATTAATGCCCCCGGCCCGCCCCAGACCATATGAGCGATGGGCGCGTACACCAGCACGAACCAGGCGCCCATGAACAGCAGCGAGGCACTGAACTTCATGCGCTCGGCAAAGCCACCCGCAATCAGCGCCGGGGTGATGATGGCAAAGGTCAGCTGGAACACCGCGAACACGCCTTCAGGGATGGTGCCGACCAGGCTGTCATGGCCGATGTCCAGCATCAGAGCCTTGTCCAGCCCGCCGATAAAGCTGTTGAAGGTCAGCTGGCCCTCGACCATGCCAGTGGTGTCAACCACCAGGCTGTAGCCAAACAGCACCCAGAGAATGCCGATTGCACCGGCCACGGCGAACAGCTGGGTGAACACCGAAAGGAAGTTCTTGGCCCGTACCATACCGCCGTAGAACAGCGCCAGGCCCGGGATGCACATCATCAGCACGAACATCGCGGCGCAGATCATCCAGGCGGTGTTGCCGGTGTCCAGGGTGGGTTCGGCGGCGTGGGCCTGGGAAGTCAGGGCTAACAACATTACAGCGAGGGTGAGGTGCTTCATGGAGTCACTCCTGTGTGAATGGTGGGGGTGCCCTGGGGCTGCTATGCAGCCCTTTCGCGACACAAGGCCGCTCCCACAGGGGGACCGCAGTCGCCGAGCTTTGCGCGGTCTCCTGTGGGAGCGGCCTTGCGTCGCGATGGGCCGCAAAGCGGCCCCAATTACCGATGGTTCAGTACTGCGCCTGGCCCGGCACCCACGCGGTACCCGCCAAAGGCACCCGTGCCATTGCCGCAGCTTCCACGGTCAACGCCACCAGGTCCTCCGGGTCGAGGTTATGCAAGTGCGACTTGCCACACGCCCGCGCCATGGTCTGCGCCTCCAACACCAGCACCCGCAGGTAGTTGGCCAGCCGGCGCCCGGCCTCTTCCGGATTCAAGCGCTTGGCCAGCTCCGGGTCTTGGGTGGTGATGCCAGCCGGGTCGCGGCCGTTCTGCCAGTCGTCATAGAATCCCGCCGCCGAGCCGATCTTCTTCAGCTCGCTGTCCAGCCGCGGGTGGTTATCGCCCAGGGCGATCAGCGCCGCCGTGCCAATAGCCACCGCGTCCGCCCCCAGCGCCATGGCCTTGGCCACATCGGCACCATTGCGAATACCGCCCGAGACAATCAGTTGCACCTTGCGGTGCATGCCCATTTCCTGCAGCGCCTGCACCGCCTGCGGGATAGCTGGCAAAATCGGGATACCGACGTGCTCGATGAACACTTCCTGGGTAGCCGCAGTACCGCCCTGCATGCCGTCGAGCACGATCACATCGGCACCGGCCTTCACCGCCAGCTTGACGTCGTAGTACGGGCGGCTGGCGCCGATCTTCACGTAGATCGGTTTTTCCCAGTCGGTGATCTCACGGATCTCGGCAATCTTGATCGCCAGGTCGTCCGGCCCGGTCCAGTCCGGGTGGCGGCAGGCACTGCGCTGGTCGACACCAATCGGCAAGGTGCGCATGCCAGCCACGCGCTCGGTCACCTTCATGCCCAGCAGCATGCCGCCACCGCCCGGCTTGGCGCCTTGGCCAAGCACGATCTCGATGGCGTCGGCCTTGCGCAGGTCGTCGGGGTTCATGCCGTAGCGCGACGGCAGGTACTGGTACACCAGGTGTTGCGACTGGCCGCGCTCTTCCGGGGTCATGCCACCGTCACCGGTGGTGGTGCTGGTGCCGGCGATGGTCGCACCACGGCCCAGCGCTTCCTTGGCGTTGGCCGACAACGCGCCGAAGCTCATGCCGGCGATGGTCACCGGGATCTTCAGGTGGATCGGCTTCTTGGCAAAACGGTTACCCAGCACCACATCGGTGCCACATTTCTCGCGGTAGCCTTCCAGCGGGTAACGCGACACGCTGGCACCGAGCAGCAACAGGTCGTCGAAATGCGGCACGCGGCGCTTGGTGCCGCCGCCACGAATGTCGTAGATGCCGGTTTCGGCGGCACGCTGGATTTCCTGGATGGTCAGGCGATCGAAAGTAGCCGACTCACGCAGTACCGGTGGGAATTGCTCGCTCATGGGAATGCTCCTGGATCAGTACGCGCTGGCGTTGTCGACTTTGAAGTTGTACAGCTGGCGGGCCGAGCCGTAGCGTTTGAAATCGGCGGCCTTGTGGTCGAGGCCGGCCTGGTTCAGCAGTGCCTGCAACTCTTGCAGGTGCTCGGCACGCATCTCTTTCTCGATGCAGTCCGAGCCCAGCGACTGCACCGAACCCTTGACGTAGATGCGCACTTCGTACAGTGAGTCGCCCAGCGCGTCACCGGCATCGCCACACACCACCAGGCGCCCGGCCTGGCCCATGAAGCAGCTCATATGGCCAATGCTGCCGCCGACCACGATGTCCACACCCTTCATGGAAATGCCGCAACGCGCACCGGCGTCACCCTCAATCACCAGCAGCCCGCCATGGGCGGTGGCGCCGGCAGCCTGCGAGGCGCTGCCCTTGACCCGCACCGAGCCGGACATCATGTTCTCGGCCACGCCCACACCGACGTTGCCGTGCACGGTGACGCTGGCCTGCTGGTTCATGCCGGCGCAGTAGTAGCCGGCATGGCCTTCGATATCCACGGCCACGGCGGCGTTGATGCCCACGGCCAGGTTGTGCTTGCCGTCGGGGTGGGTCACCCGCCATTCGTGGTCCTGCACCTCGCCGTGCAAGGACTGGTTGAGTACACGCACCGAAGTGCTGGAAAGGTCGATCGTCTTCATAAGGTTCTCCAGTGGTTCGGTGGCAGGTCAGGCGCTTTCGCGCTCCCAGACGTACAGGGTGGCGGGGGCCGGCTCCCAGACCTTGGCGTTCTCGATGCCCGGCAGGCTGGCCAGCGCCTGGTACTCCGAGGCCATGGCCACGTAGTCGTCGGTTTCGGCCAGCACGGCCGGCTTGCAGGCGATCGGGTCGCGGATCACGGCAAAGCCGTTGCGGGTGCCGATGGCGAAGGTAAAGAAGCCATCCAGGTCTTCCAGCGCACCATCCAGGGCCTGGGCCAGGCTGTCGCCCTGCTGCAGGCGCCAGGTCAGGTAGCCCGCAGCCACCTCGGTGTCGTTGTCGGTTTCAAAGCTGATGCCTTCGCGCTTGAGTTCCTGGCGCAGGCGGAAGTGGTTGGACAACGAGCCGTTGTGCACCAGGCAAAGGTCGGCGCCGGTGGAAAACGGGTGGCTGCCTTCCATGGTCACCGCGCTTTCGGTGGCCATGCGGGTATGGCCGATGATGTGGCTGCCTTTCATGCCGGCCAGGCCGAAGCGGCTGGAAATTTCCGCTGGCAGGCCCATGCCCTTGAGGATCTCGATGCTCTGCCCGGCGCTCATGATGCGAACGTCCGGCGCCAGCTCGCTCAAGGCTTCGCGGGCAGCGGCCTCACTGGTATGCACCTTGAGCACGGCGGCACTGGCGTTCTGGAACCAGTCCAGCGAGCAACCCAGGCGCCCTTCCAGCTGGCCCATCAGGGTGGTCCAGGGGTAGTTGATATCAGTGGCCTGCAGGGTCAGCTTGACCCAGCCATCGGCAACTTCGTCGCCATAGATGGCGAAGCCGGCGCTGTCCGGGCCACGGTCGGTCATGGCTTGCAGCATGGGTTCGAAGAGCTTGCCGAGCTGGGCTTCCAGCTCGGGTTTTTTCAGGTACAGACCTACGATTCCACACATGGTGATGCTCCTTCCAGGCAGAGGGCAGCCGCCGCACGGGGCGGTCGCCCGAGAGGGGGTGGGTCAGAAGAATTCGGTGTAGCGCTGGATTTCCCAGTCGGAGACGTGGCGGCAGTACTCCACCCACTCCATGCGCTTGAGCTTGATGAACTCGTCGACGATCTCGGCGCCGAGCACCTCGCGGAACAGCGGGTCGGCTTCCAGGGCATCGGCGGCTTCCTTCAGCGACTGCGGCAGGGTCTTGATGCCGCGTGCGGCAATTTCTTCCAGGCTGAGGTTGTAGAGGTTCTCGTTGCACATCTCGCCCGGTTCCAGCTGGCGGTCGATGCCATCCAGGCCGGCGGCAATGATTGCGGCGGTGACCAGGTACGGGTTGCAGCCGGCATCTGGCAGGCGGAACTCCAGGCGGCCATAAGGGATGCGCACCATGGCCGAGCGGTTGTTGGCGCCGTAGGCGACAAACGCCGGGGCCCAGGTGGCGCCGGACAGCGAACGGCCGACCACCAGGCGCTTGTACGAGTTGACCGTAGGCGCAGCGAAAGCGCACAGCGCCGGGCCGTGGGCCAGCAGGCCGGCGGCAAAGTGGTAGGCCAGCTTCGACAGGCCCATGCCGCTGCTGTCGGACGGGTCGTGGAACAGGTTCTTGTTGGTGCTGCTGGCCAGCGACAAGTGGAAGTGCATGCCATTGCCCGCGCGCTTGGGGTCGGGCTTGGGCATGAACGAGCAGATCATGCCCAGGTCGTTGGCGATCTCACCGGCGGCCATGCGGAAGAAAGTGAAACGGTCGGCCGACTCCATGGCGTCGCTGTAGGTGTAGTTGATCTCGAACTGGCCGTTGGCGTCTTCATGGTCGATCTGGTAGATGTCGAAGCCCACCGGTTGCAGCGCCTCGGTCAGGCGCTCGAGGAACAGCCGCGAGCGCGACAGGCCTTTGTAGTCGTAGCACGGCTTGTCGAGGTTGTCGGAGGCGTCCACCAACTGCAGCTTGCCGGCTTCGTCGCGACGGAACAGGCTGAACTCGGGCTCCAGGCCGGTGTTCAGGGTCCAGCCCTTGTCGGCCAGGCGCTGCACCTGCTGCTGCAACACGTAGCGGCTGTCGTAGGGCCAAGGCTGGCCGTTGACATGGCCCACGCAAACCACCCGGCCGTAGCCTGGCTGCCACGGCACCGGAATCAAGGTGGACAGGTCGCCACGGGCCATGAAGTCCGGGCCGTGCGGCTCCATGCCCATGCCGCAGATGGCGAACCCGGCAAAACCGGCACCCTCCTCGGCTACCATCTTCAGGCCCGAGACCGGCACCGACTTGGTCTTCGCCGAGCCATGGATATCGACGAACTGCGCCAGCACGTACTTGATGCCGTGCTGATCGAGGGTGCGCTGGGTTTCTGCTGGCAACATGGGTTGGACACTCCTGGGCAAGGGGCAATGATTCCGCAAGGGAAACTTACTTTCCTCTCAGGAATGCAATGCGCTTGCCAACTTTGTCCAAAGTGTTGGTTTTTTGTTGCCTTATCCGGCCTCTTCGCGGGCGCGCCCGCTCCCACACAAGGCAGCGCAGGCCCTTGTGGGAGCGGGTTCACCCGCGAAGAGGCCGGAACAGGCAACCCAAAATCCAGGCAGGTTTTTATGCTCTATTTATGGGAAACTTGTTTTCACCTGAGGAAAGAAGCGGCCAACGCAGCTGCATTTCGCACTTTCCCAGTGCGAAACCTTTATTCTTGAACTGAAACCGTGCAGGACATTCGATGCCGACCGAAACCGAACCGCGCCTTCGCCTGGAGCAGTACCTGGGCCTGCAGATCAAGCGCCAGCGCCAGGCCCAGTCCCTCAAGCTCGCCGACGTGGCGCGCATCGCCGGCATCAGCCAGGGCATGCTGAGCAAGATCGAGAACGCCCAGGTGTCTACCAGCCTCGACACCCTCAGCCGCCTGTGCGACGTGCTCGGCATGCCGATGGCCAAACTGTTCAGCCAATATGACCAGCCCGACGGCAATGCCCTGCTGGTAAAAGCCGGTGAAGGCCTGGAGGTGGTGCGCCGCGGTACCGAGAAGGGCCATACCTACCACTTGCTCAATCACGCCAGGGGGCCGAAGAAGAACTTCGAGGCGTACATGGTGAGCATGGACGACGCCAGCGAAGAGTTCCCGACCTTCGCCCACCCCGGCACCGAGTTCCTCCATTTGCTGGAAGGCGAGCTGGTGTACCGCCACGGCAACCAGCTCTATCACATGCAGGCCGGCGACAGCCTGACCTTCGACGGCGAAACCCCGCACGGCCCCGAGCAACTGGTGCAGGTGCCAATCCGCCTGTTGTCGATCATGAACTACGGCGACGAGTGACGCGGCGCTGCAAGGCAACAAGCGATGTCGCGATCAGACAAGCACACGGCGCCCGCGATCGGCTGAAAACCATGTATACAAAGATAATACACACATCGACCAGCCCCGCGCCGTGGGCTGGCCGACGTGGTAACCGCGAGTAAAACAGCCTCGCTTCACAATTCCAACGCTGTGGCGCCTTTTTGCACCGGGCAGTTCGTCCGGGCTCATAACGATAAAACTCCCAGTATTAGAGACCCGCGTCGCGCAACCGGGAGTGTATGCGCGCGCCACATTGTGAAGACTTGACTGCCATGATCGCGACTTCAATCCCCGTAGCCGGTGCTGCCACCGGCCACCGTAACGCCCTGTGTGTTGCCCACATCGCCGCTGTGCTGTTTGGCCTGACCGGTATCCTCGGTCACCTGATCGAGGCCGACGCCAGCATCATCACCTTCGGCCGCGCCACTTTCGCCTTCATCGCCCTGGGCTTCGTTGCCGGGCTCAAGGGCACGCGCCTGCTCGATGCGCTGACCCTGCGTAACCTGCCGGTACTGGGCCTGACCGGCGCCCTGCTGGCTACCCACTGGGTGACCTTCTTCATTGCCGTCAAGGTCGGCGGCGTGGCTGTGGCTACCTTGGGCTTCGCCAGCTTCCCGGCATTTATCGCCATGATCGAGCGCGGCGTGTTCGGCCAGCGCATTGGTGCCGTGCAAGGTTTGCTGTTGCTGATGGTCACTGCGGGCCTGCTGCTGGTGGTGCCGACCTTCGACCTGCTCGACAAAGGCACCGTCGGCCTGCTCTGGGGCCTGGGTTCGGGCCTGGCGTTCGCCCTGCTGACCGTGGCCAACCGCCGCAATGGTTCGAGCATGAATGCCATGCAGGTAGCGTTCTGGCAGAACGTGGTGGTGGCTGCGCTGGTGGCACCGTTTGCCTTTACTCACCTGGGCAATACCAGCCTGGGCGGCAGTGACTGGGTCAACCTGGCATTGCTGGGGGTGTTCTGCACCGGACTGTCGCAGTTCCTGTTCGTCAAGAGCCTGGAAGGGCTGGAGGCGCGTACGGCCGGCATGATCATCGCGCTGGAGCCGGTGTACGCGATCATCGGGGCTTGGTGGTTGTTCGGTGATCAGCCGAGCCTGCGCATGGCAGCGGGGGCTGCGTTGATCGTGCTGGCGACTATTCTCGCAGCGGCACGCAAGGCACCGGCCGAGCAAGGCGATACCAGCCGCTGCGCGCATTGAATAATTGCCCTTGGCGCGGCTAAACGCATGCCGCGCCTGCTCAACGAATGCGAGAAGGCTCACGCCTAGAGTTAACGTCGCCTAGGGGGTGGAGAAGGAGGGGCTTCTGGTGGTGCATAGCGTTCAAGCATCTTATCAAACTGGCCAATCTCCCTTTGGAAACGCACATCCCACATTGCGTTAGCAACTTCAGGCCACGCTGACTCTGCAAGCTGCGGCCTGTCGTGCTGAACAGCAGGCTTATGAAAGCGCCCCATATCTGCCAAACTTACTTCATAAGAATGATAATTCTTGAGCCCCCGCGCAGGCTGATAACCCCCAACACCCAATATAAAGATATTCTTACTTAACGCATACTTACCCGCCGGCAAAGATACAATAGCATTCCCAAACACAAAATCCGCAGTAAAGCCATCATTACCAAACGAGTACTCTAGATCCCATCGATTGTACGCATAGTGCGGATTCTGACGTTTATACAAACGCGCAACCACCACCCCTGAAGAGTTTCCTTCGTGCATTTTCTTAGCCGCCTGCCTGAAGTGCTCAAGCTGAGGGCGTAAACTCTTCGATAATTTTGCAGCGCTCAAAACACGGCCATCCATGCTGTGCCTATCTTGGCGCGCTTGCGCCCAAGGTCCGTACCTATTATGCCCAGAAGGATCAACATAATTCACGGGATCGCCAGAGCAATAGGCATACGCATTAATCCCTCCGCGACCAAACGGGCTTAAACCATCAGGACTGGTAAAGCGGCTAATTGAAGGGCTGTACATACGCCGACCATGTCCTAGCGGATACAAACCACTCACTGCGTCACGCCACTGTCCGGCGAATCCGACAATGGACGAATGTTGTGATATGCCGACGAAACCGTAAGCCGTATAGGCTAGATCAAGGTTCGGGCTACTTTGGAGGCTGACGTTCCGAAGGCGACAATCCATCGTAAACCCCCTCCAAGCATCAGATACCTTCACCCTAGATAGATACTCGTGATTTTAAAACTGGCATTTTTACCAGATCATCCGGTTGAATCGGCGATCGTGCTGGCACTATCAGCCCCCTTCCGGCAACAGACTGCGGTCAAACATAAACGCCCGCTCCCCCTGCGGCGTGTACTGATACAACTGCTGCGGCCTACCCAGCCTGGGCTGGTTCTTCTCCCCGGTATCACTCACCCACCCCAACTCGCGCAAGCGCTCCAGCCGTTTGCGCAGCGAGGTGCTATTCACCGCCTGCCCCAGGCACGCTTGTACCGGCCCTAACGCATCCAGCACTGTGAACTTGGTCAGCCCCCGGAACAACCTTGATATGGCAGTTACTGCCCCCAACCCACTCCATCGTTTGTGGAAGGGGCGCCTCACTGTCCAGCTCACCGTGTATCAAATACGCGCCGTGTACAGCCGGTGTCGGATAGAGGCGGCCACTGGACACCAACCCATACGGCAGACCGCAGAGCATGACATCCCGAAAGGAATGATCGAATGCCCGCATCCGGGCCACTACCTCTGCAGCAACGTAGGCGCCGTACGAGAAACCAGCGATGTAAATTGAAGCAGTGCCTTCCCGACTGTAGATGTATTCGACCAGGTTCACTACATCTGCGATATCTTCCCGCGCATCCACACTACCGTCAGGCAGTGCTCCACCTCACCAGAGAGTCGGCCTGTAACAGACCATCCCCTGCGAGAAAAACGACCTCATCAACGTGAAGGGCACTTTATGGTTCGGGTCACCCCTAGAACCGGGTGGGGATGCAGGATCAATGCAACTGCCGATGGATCAGCAGGCCGGTCGATGAGAACCGGCACCGAGTGATCCGACACGGGTATTTCCTCGAACTCAGCCACGGGCAAAGGCAATCATAACCATCAATGCCTCCTCATCGTCGCGAGGAAGCTCCATGGTCATCAGCTCATCAAGCAATTCGATAACTTTCTTGAAGAAGTTCATCTGCCGCCCCAGTCATTTACCAAGAAATGAAAGCGGCCTTAATTTCATCGAAGGCCGCTGAGTTGATCACTAAGCTTGAGCGAGTTGAGGATCGCGTGCGTAGGCGGGATAAGGCTCCTTGTAGCCGGATACGGCCCCCCAGAAGTAAATCGCCACAGAGAACACGGCAGTGGCACCAATCACCACACCCTGGCTAACCCCACCAGGGCCAACAGCCCAGGTCAGAACGAGCATGCCGGCGTAGTAAGCGACCATCCACAGGGACGACTTGATTTCCTGGCGGATAATTTGATCTATCCACCCGCCCTTACGGAACAACTTGATGGAGGCTTGCACACAGAAGATAAGGATCTGTGCGCCCGCGAGCCAAGACACAACGCTCCAACCAGTCCAGAGCACGAGCAAAC
Organism: Pseudomonas sp. TWI929; assembly: GCF_039673335.1. NCBI lineage: Bacteria > Pseudomonadati > Pseudomonadota > Gammaproteobacteria > Pseudomonadales > Pseudomonadaceae > Pseudomonas > Pseudomonas sp. TWI929. Next base: position 52,278 of record NZ_JBDJLK010000028.1, on the reverse strand, counting down.
TCGCCACGAAGAACGACACAGGCCCAACCCAGACCAGACCGGCCACTTTGAACGGACGGTTGAACTCCCGGTAGCGCAGTGCCGCAACCGATACAGGCGCTACCGCATAACTCAGAACCAGCGCAGCAGAAACGACGCCAATCAGCTTGTCCCAAGAAGGGAATGGCAGCGTCCATACCACTGAAAGAATGAAGGTCAACCAAAGCGCACGACGAGGGATTCCGGATTTGGCATCGACCTTGGCGAAACCTTTAAGGAGTATCGTCGAGGCCGCCCAGCCACACGCAATGCGCGACGTTGAGTTCATGAACACGTTACCGCAACCGGCTGGCGAGATGACGGCATCAATGACCACAATCGATGCCAGCCAAGCAGCCCCCAAAAGTAGAGCGATGTCGCGGAAAGGCAATGGGAGCTTCTCGCTGAGCCCTGACCACCCGCCGGAAAGCAGGTCTGCCGGGATGCTGCCCAGGAAGGCAACCTGCAAGGAGATGTAGATCACAGCGGCACAGGCGATGGAAAGGATCAGTGCCAGGGGAATATTGCGTTGAGGATTCTTCACTTCGCTTGCAGCGGAGACGATAGGCGTCAGGCCAAGGTAAGCAAAGACAATCCCACCTACAGAGACCGCATGCCCGATGCCACTCAAGCCATTCGGAGCGAACCCATCCTTAGTCAGATTTTCAACATTAAAATGTTTGAAAAGAACATAAATAACGCAAACAGGAACAAGGAACTTGAAAACACTAACAATATTGTTAGCCAGCGCAAAAGACTTGACGCTAAAGTAATTCGCCAGCATGAAAATACAAAGAAGCAAAAACTGCACCAACCAACCAATAAGGGTTGGAGAACTTCCTCCCTCGATAGTTAGCGAGGGAAGCCAAGCACTCGCGTACTGCCTGGCAGCAACTACTTCAATAGCAACAACACTAGAATAAGCAATCAGGGTAATCACGCCCATCATATAGCCCAACATCGGCCCATGACTGATTACCGGATATTGAAGGATACCACCTGTAGCCGGAATAGCCGCACCCAGCTCGCAGTACATCAGGCCAAGCATAAATACCGCAGCAGCACCTATCACCCACGAAATAATACTCGCAGGCCCAGCTAAGCCGGCCACATGGGCAGAAGCGAAGAGCCAGCCTGAGCCAAAGGTGGCGCCCAATCCAATCAGGGTTAGATCGAGCAGCGACAGATTACGCTTCATATGATTTGAAATTGACATACCCTTACTCCATGAAAAGCAGAGCCGATTGATCCACAACTTTGTGAATCATGGCGAAACCAGGGCAGCAAATGGATCTATATAGCACGGTCGGCGCCTGCTTATTTCTTGTTTTAAGTTAGTAGGGCTTAAGAATACGCACTCAAGCCATCCATCAAGTCTACGCCTGGCCTACATTAGTCGCTTGTGGGAAAGGAGCAGCATTCATGCCGTTTTCTGCACATTTCCTTGAAAGCGCCGGCACCACATGACCCCTTCATTATTATGCAAAACACCACCCAGTAAAAATGCATCGAAACCGTGCACATTCAGAATTGGCGCACAATATAGGAGCATCACCATCTGCAAGGCTATGCAGATTACCGCACGACACAACCGCCTACCTACAAGACCCATGGCAGGCATGGGATTAAAATTTTCAGCAACAAGAAAACCAATCCGCACCATTCGAATGCAGACCTGCCAATAACCGATGTCAAAAGAACGTAACTTTATTCAAAGGTGGTAACGTGGAAAGTAGCTTAAAGGAATCACATAGACATCAAACGCCTGCTGTCGAGCCTCCTAACGACATACATATTCGCAGAGGAACGCCACAGTTCATGCGAACGTGCCTGGCACTTCTAGCAGGTGGTTTTTCAAGCTTTGCATTGCTCTATTGTGTTCAACCCATGATGCCGGCAATTTCTGCGGCATTTGGAGTGGATGCAACTCAATCAAGCTTAACACTCTCGATCTCCACAATTTCCCTTGCGCTGGGGCTTTTCTTTACAGGCCCACTCTCTGATTCCTGGGGGCGGAAAAATGTAATGGTCATTGCTTTGTTCGGCGCATCTCTATTGACCCTAGCCTCTGCAGCCACCACAAAATGGGAGTATCTCCTGGCTATGCGTGCCTGTGTGGGGCTGGCATTGAGCGGGATAACAGCTGTAGCTATCACATATCTCTCAGAGGAAATTGACCCTAGAAACGTTGGATTCGCCCTAGGTATCTATATCGGAGGCAGCGCCATTGGCGGCATGGCGGGCCGACTGATCAGCGGCATGATGGTCGACTACGTGTCGTGGCACTGGGTAATTGCTGCGATGGGAGCAATAGTATTCGCTGCCACCGTTATGTTCTGGAAGTTCTTACCAGAGTCAAAACATTTCAAAGCAAGCACAATATCAGGCTTGAGAATTTTCACAGGCTTTATTCCCCACCTAAAAAATCCCAACCTAATTTATATATATGTTGCCGGCTTTCTTTTGATGGGGAGTCTGGTTACTTTCTTCAACTATATCGGCTACCACCTACTTGGTGCGCCCTTTAACTTATCGCAGACCATAGTTAGTTTGTTTTCTCTGGTTTACCTGACGGGTACCTACAGCTCAGCGAAAATCGGCAGCATGGCCGATCGCCATGGCCACGCGAAGGTTCTCAAAGGCATCATACTGGTGGCCCTCCTGGGCGTCCTTTTGACGCTCGTTGACTCACTGCCAACCATCGTGCTCGGCACCATTCTGTTCACCATTGGCTTCTTTGGTTCACACGCGACCGCTAGCAGCTGGATTGGGCGCTTTGCCACCAGCGGGAAGGCTCAAGCTACCTCCCTGTACCAAATCACCTTCTACTGTGGAGCCAGCGTTGCAGGCACTGCAGGTGGAGAGTTTTGGTCAGCACTTCATTGGCAAGGTGTTGCCCTGTTCATTAGCGCGATGCTAGCGGTCTGCTGGATCATCTCCTACACCCTGGCCAGAAACGCTACATCAGGGATGTGAGCCCCTTCGTATTAATCCCCGCACTTTAGAAAAGTCTTCTCTCCCCGCTAACCAGCGGGAGCGAAGGCGATTACGGCGATGGGCGGAAGGAGCTCGCCCTGCGCCTCTTCGAATCCCTCGATACGCGCCCTCTTTACTCTCAACCAGATTCGCGTCGGCGATGATCTCCGACCGCTCGCGCTGGGCCTACCCTATAGCTCCCACAACCCAATCCCGCATTGGGCCACAACCAGGCCCCTACCCTGCAGCACTTATTTTGGGCAAAAAAAGGAGGCGGCCTAGGCCGCCCCAAACTCAGGCAAATTGTTACATAGAGGGGTAAAGCAACAGTGACTTAGTAGACTACCGCCTCGACAATCGGGGTGTTCCTGATGATGCGGCTGTATCCCAACTCACTGAGGTCAATCGACTTGTAGCCACCGTGAACAATGCATTCAGCGATCGCGCGACCTGTTGCCGGGGAATGCATAACGCCATGGCCAGAGAAGCCAGTTGCAAAGAGGAAGTTGGTGATCTCAGGATGAGGGCCTATCACACCATTGTGGTCAAGCAGGTTCATCTCGTAGTGGCCAGCCCAAGCACGCTGGATGCGAACCTGCTCCAACAGAGGCACACGATGGGCCAACAGCGGCCAAATAAACTCCTCAAAGAGGTAGTGATCTGGCTCGTAATCGCCCTCAGCATGAGGGTCGCGCGCCATCTCTGGCGCGATGCCGCAGATAAACCCGTCACCCTCCGGGCGGATCCATGCGCCCGAGTTATCGAAGAGCATCGGGAAGTTCTCGGAGGGCACTGGAGCCTTGATGTGGAAGATAGTGCGCTTTCGAGGCTCGACAGGGAGATCGATACCCGCCAGAGCTGCAACCTTACCGCCTGCAGCACCGGCAGAGTTAACGCACCAATCGCAGGGCAACACGGTGCCGTCTTTCAATTCAACAGCCGAAATGCGCCCAGCCTCCTGGCGAAGCTCAACCACATCTCCATCGATGTATTCAACACCGAGCTTCTTTGCTTCCTTACGTACCAGCTGCATCAGCGCCCAAGCGTCGAACCAGCCCTCATTCTTGGCGCCGTAGGTTGCAATACCAACATCCTCAACATTCAACCAGCCATAACGCTCTTTAGCCTGGTCGGGTGTCAAGATGTCAATATTCGCACCATATTCACGCTGAATCAGGGCATTCTCACGCTGAACAGGAGCATGTTCCGCCGATCCGATCATGAGATATCCGCGCTCTTCAAAGCCGATATCAGCTTCCGGCCCAAACCAATCTTTGATGTTTCGGAACATATCAGCACCGAACAGGCTCATGCTGATATTGAAATGACATCCAAACTGGGTACGAATGGAAGCAGCAGACAGTGCAGTTGAAGAGAACTGGTAAGAGGAGTCACGCTCGATTACCTGAATCTTTCCTTCAAAACCTTCCTTGCGCAAAAAATACGCAACGAAGCTGCCGATGATCGCCCCACCAATAATTACAACCGAACCGGATTCACTCATAGCTTCAACCCCAACATCGAACGCGCCCGTCTGAATATGACCGGCGATGAATTTGGTGAAAGCGTCACAGTAGCGCCTGAGAACCTACCGTCCTCTCGCTATTGCCCGCTTCCCAGCAATCCTGAACCACAATCGCTGCACTGTCTTGTGCCTAAGACAGAATTTTCTGCGGTTTTTAGCACAATCGAATACCGTATCGCTGATTACAACTGCGGGGATATCTGGTACAGTTCTGCAATTTCAGGGTTAGCTTGAGGAACAGAAAATGGCCACTGGAGCGCAGCTTCTCCACTTGTTCGATAGAGACTTTACCCTACTCGACAAAATTTTCGACTGCATGCCCGACGTCATGTTTTACGTTAAAGACACCGAGGGCCGGTATGTGGTCGTCAACCAGACGCTTGTTCGCCACAGCGGTAAACGGCATAAATCAGAGGTCATAGGACTGACCGCTGATGAATTATTTCCCATCACCAGCTCCAGCATCATCGCACAAGATTTGAGCGTCATTCACACAGGCACGGACATCGTTGATGCCTTGCGCCTGTTCCGCTCCGCCGATGGGCATAAGCAATGGTGCTTGAGTTCGAAATACGGTCTTTTCGATGACAACATGAAGCCTAGCGGACTCGCAGGTATTTCACGCATTCTGTCTCGACCAGATGAAAAACACTTGGGCTACAAGCGGTTAATGGATTTTTCAAGGCTTGTAAAAGAGAACCTGGGGCAGCCGGTTCTAATTTCTGACATTGCAAAGGAAGTTGACCTTTCAATGGACACACTTCAGAGATTGACTCGCGAAGTTTTTCAGTTGACGCCTAAACAAATCCTGATGAAGGCAAGAATTGAAAAGGCTTGCGAGATGCTAGAAAACTCTGAAGCTAGTATTACGGAGATTGCGACTGAATGCGGCTACTCTGACCATAGTGCATTCAGCCGACAATTTAAAGCTGCCTTACACTGCACTCCCCAGCAGTTTCGTGGGACTACACGGAAGAATGCAGTGAAGGCAAACTCGATATCACCGCTCTGACAGATGCTGCTCACAGGCAGCCATCAGAATGCAGTTAGTAATGACTAACGATGCATCCGAGATGTTGTTGAGCGGCACTGAGGATGGAGCAATGCGAAGATGCCTGTCCTCAGGATCCTTGCCATAAGGGAAAGCCGCACCAGCAGGGGTCAGCTGGACCCCAGCCTCTTGGGCTAGGACAACCACCCTCGTAGCGATATTTGGAGCGCAGTTGACGCTAATGAAATAGCCCCCTTTTGGCGAAGACCACTCTGCAACTCCCAAAGCCCCCAGTTCCCTCTCGAAGACTTCGAGAACAGCCTGGAACCTCGGAGCAAGAATCTCTCTGTGCTTATCCATCAGCACCGGTAGGCCGCCGACGGCCTTCAGAAACGCGACGTGTCGCAACTGGTTGAGCTTGTCAGGCCCGACGCTGCGCACGGAGGCATGCTTGAGCCACCAGTCCACATTGGCCTTCGAACCGCCAAACAGAGCAAGCCCCGCCCCGGCAAAGGTCATCTTCGAGGTGGAGGAGAACAGCAAGGCTCTGTTCGGGTTACCGCTCTCTGCGCACAGCTGGGAGATATTAGCGATCTCGATCCGCTCTGCCGTCAAATGATGCTCGCAGTACGCGTTATCCCAATAGATACGGAAGTCGGGGGCCCCAACAGGCATGGATGCCAAGGCCTGAACAACCGCTCGGCTGTACACTGCGCCGGTCGGGTTGCTGTATTTGGGCACGCACCAGATGCCTTTGACCTTCGGATCGGCAACGAGAGACCGCACGACATCCATATCTGGGCCGTCGTCGCTGATCGGTACGGGGATCAGCTCGATCCCGTAGACCTCACAGATCTTGAAGTGCCTATCGTACCCAGGGGTGGGACACAGGAACGCAACCTTCTCCTCCTTGCACCACGGTTTTGAAGAATCCGGATTGCCAAAATTCCAGGAGTAAGCGATGCAGTCATGCATCACAGCCAGGCTGGAGTTGCCATCAACTACGACCTGTTCAGGTGGAAGCCCGAGCAACGGGGCAAAAAGCTCCCGAGCCTCCTTGATGCCCTGTTGCCCCATGTAGTTACGGCAATCCGTACCATCCTGGGTTTTATAGCCAATCTGGTCAAACAGCCCGTTAGACAGGTCCAACTGCTCGGCGCTCGGCACACCACGAGCCATGTTTATGTTGAATGGCTTTTTCAGGTAGACACTGTGGTTTTCCAGTGCCTGTGCGTACAACTCGTTAATCTGACCCGCACTATGCCCATGGAAGAGACTCATTAGATGCCCTCGCAATCTCGACTAGCTATTAATATTTGTTTTACTGCCGCACGCCTAACATCCGTTTAGACAATTCGATCAGCCAACGCTCAGATGCGTTCGAGCATTTCGACTGCGACGCTTGACCTACCTGACCATCTGAGAGCATCGAAAGCAAAACAAGAGCCATACCCTCACTGTCGGGGACATTGAACACACCTTGACGCATTCCCTTTGCGATGATGTCAACCAAGAAACGGTTGTAAGCTAGCTCCAGCTCTTGGATACGTTCGAGCCTGGCCAGATCAAGGTGCTTCATTTCAGATCGGAGCAGGGGCGTGTCCAGCGGATGCGATCTCACATATGAAATGTGGAAGGTCAGAAAATCCTCAAGCTCATGAATGATCGAGCCTGAGGATTTACGGCACCGTTTCCATGCGCTTAGCCGCTGGCCAAGCAGGCCATCCAACACTTCCTCCAACACATCCTGTTTACTGGAAAAATGGTAATAGAGACTGCCCGGCTGCAGGCCGACTTTGCCACTCAAACTTCGCATCGACATGGCGCCAAACCCTTGGCTGGCTAACATTTCGTATGCGGCCTGAACAATGTTGATACCAACGTCCACGCCAGAAACCTGAGCCAAGCAAGCAGTGCTCATATTACCGTCACTCCAATTCAATAATCAGCTGGGCGAAGCCGACCACATCACCGTCGGCTACCTTGACCGAAGAAACAACGCCCGGATGGTCAGCACAAATTTCTGTAAGCACATCCCCATATTCAAGCCAAGCGATCACATCACCGGGCACAATCTGCAGCCCCGGCGCAATCACTTGACTTTCACGCTGAGGATGCTCCAATCGCACGATGCCCATGCTTGGAGAGAGGACTTGAATTGTCGAAACGGAAGCAGACTGCGGCGCCTGGCTTTCTGTCTGAATAGGCGCAGCAACGGTCGAAATAGCGCTCAGCGAAAGGCACGCGCCGTTTTCTTCAAACTCTAAAAAGCTGATGCCTCGTCGATTGACTAACTGGGCGAGTTTCTCAATATCAGTAAGATTCATTTATCCTCTCCCAGCGAGGTAGGTTTCTAGGTGGTGGATATCAAATCCGCCCTCTACAAAGGATGACTCCCCCATAAGTTCCTGATGCAGAGGAATATTCGACTTAATACCCTCCAGAGACGCATCAGCCAAAGCACCACGCATACGTCGGATCGCCTCTTCACGCGTAGCGCCGTATGCAAGGAACTTGGCCACCAACGAGTCGTAATGCGGGGGAACTACGTAGCCACTGTAGAGATGACTGTCCACCCTGATTCCGGGGCCGCTAGGAGATATCCACTGGGTTACCTTCCCCGGAGCGGGATGGAATGAATAGGGATCCTCGGCGTTGATCCTACATTCGATAGCATGACCTTGAAGCTTGACGTCTTCTTGCCCGAAGCTCAGTGGAAGGCCGGCAGCAATCTTGAACTGCTCAGCGACGATATCCACCTCAGTCACTAGTTCTGTAACAGGGTGCTCAACCTGGACACGAGTATTCATTTCGATGAAGAAGAACTCGCCGTCCTCGTACAAGAACTCGAAGGTTCCGGCACCTTGATACCCAATGCGCTTACAGGCTTCTGCGCAACGCTCACCAACGACGTTCAGCCTTTCCCGATCAATCCCGATCGCGGGCGCCTCTTCAATGATTTTCTGGTGACGGCGCTGCATCGAGCAATCCCGCTCACCCAGCCATACCGCGTTACCGTGAGCGTCAGCCAACACCTGAATTTCAATATGGCGGGGGTGCTCAAGGAAACGCTCCAAGTAGGCCTCTGGATTGCCAAACGCCCTCCCCGCCTCCTCTTTGGTCATGGCAACTGCCTCAAGGAGCTCGCTGGAGTGCCGCACGATGCGCATTCCTCGACCACCGCCGCCGCCCGACGCTTTAACAATGAGGGGGTAACCGCAGCGATCCGCGATGGCGTGAATCTCATCAGGAGAGTCAGGTAGTGCTCCAGGCGATCCGGGAACGCAAGGCACACCGGCTGCGAGCATGGCCTGCTTAGCGGATACCTTATCCCCCATCAAACGGATTGCTTCAGCACTTGGGCCAATAAAAACCCTGCCAGAATTCGTCACCGCTTCAGCGAATTTGGCATTCTCCGCAAGGAAACCATACCCCGGATGGATAGCTTGAGCACCGGTCAACTCTGCGGCCTGAAGCAAGCGCTCAATCGACAGATAGCTGTCTTTCGACTGTGCTGGGCCAATACAGAGCTTTTGATCGGCCAAAGCCACATGCCTGAGATCGGCGTCTGCAGCGGAATGCACCGCGATGGTACGAATGCCAAGGTCGCGAGCAGCACGCATGATACGCAATGCGATTTCGCCACGATTGGCGATTAATACACTATCAAAGGAAGTCGACATCTTCAGCAATTCTCCTCAATCACAAAAAGAGGAGTGCCTTGGTCGACGGATGCACCATCTTCCACCAAGATAGATACAACTTTCCCCTGACGATCAGCCTCCAGAGGGTTCAGCATCTTCATCGCTTCTATAATCCCGAGAGTTTGCCCTTCCGCTACTTGATCGCCGACAGAAACGAAAGGAGCTTTATCAGGAGCAGGTGAGCGATAGAAGATCCCGACCAACGATGACTTTACGGTATAACCTTTGGGTGCAGGCGCGTCGTCTTTAGGTTTTGCTACAGTCTCTTGTGCCTGACCAACAACGGTCGCTGCAACGTTACTCTTGGGGGCTTGAGCAATCGCACTGTGCAGGCGAATTTGCACTCGCTTCCCTCCTTCCGAATATTGCAATTCATCAATATTGGACGCTTGCGCAATATCGATGAGCCGATCAATAAAGTCAGTATTCATAACTTATTCCGATTAAGGTGGGGAATCTCTTACCAAGCTCCGATGGTAATTCCATCTTCTTGAAGCCTTTTCCGCACAGCAGCCGCCACCTTGACTGCACTCGGGGTATCGCTATGAACACAAATAGAGTCGATCGGACAAGGGATCGACATCCCATCGATTGTCTCTATGGCTTGAGCCCGCACCATTCTCACGACCCGGAGGGCAGCCTCTTCTGGATCATGAATCACCGCGCCTGGAGTACCCCGCGCCACCAAACGCCCCATGGCGTCGTACGCGCGGTCAGCGAAAATCTCAGATTTGACCTGTAAGCCCATTTCAGCTGCGATTCGCGACTGCTCGCCCAGAGCAATCACCAGGCAAGTCAAAGACGGATCCACGGCCTTCACAGCACGAGAGACCGCCGTAGCGATTTCTCGGCTGGTTTGCGTGAGATTGCCCAGCGCGCCATGTGCTTTCACATGGGTGAGCTTATGCCCCGCATATGAAGCCAACGCTTGGGCTGCCCCGACTTGATAGGCAACAATCCTTTCGATTTCGGGCCCTGTATAAGGCATAACCCGGCGTCCAAAGCCCCAAAGGTCGGGAAACCCTGGATGGGCTCCAACTGCAACCCCTTTCTTCTTCGCGGACGCAAAAGTGCGAGCCATGATCTCTGGATCACCAGCATGGAAACCACACGCGACATTCGCTGTACTGACAATATCCAGGATGGCTTCGTCGTCACCCATACTCCAGGTACCGAACCCCTCACCCATGTCGGAGTTCAAGTCAACACGCAGTGTCTTCTCAGTCATTATTAGATCACTCAATTACACTTAGCGAGAATGCCCAAGTTGCACTCGATTTTTGAAATCCACCCTTCCAGGCGCTGTTCTTCAGCAAGCACTTCTTGTTCCGTCACTACCTTGAACTGAACCTTCCCACCGATAGGAAGCTGTCCCAACCGCCACAAGTCCGCGTCAATGACATGCGCTATCTTCGGGTACCCACCACAAGTGTTCGCGTCAGCGAGCTGCACAATAGGCTGACCGGAAGGAGGAACCTGAATGGTTCCAGGCAATATGCCGTGCGAGAGCATTTCCAACGGCTGTTCAAGTTTCAGCTCAGCACCTTTAAATCGCATGCCCATGCGATTGGAGTCAGGTGTCACTAGCCACTCTTCGTCGAGGAAAGTTGCTTGCGAGTCTTTAGTGAAAACCTCGTGCTCTGCGCCTACCACCACCCTAATCGCGGTGGCTTCATTTCTCCCGGGCATGGCTACCGGGAAGTAAATACCCTGATCCCTGGGTTCAGGATGCGCTACTGAACGAAGCTGCAACCTGTCGCCACGGCCCAGGCCACGCCCTTCAAGGCCCCCAAACCCGGTTTTCAGGTCAGTGGAGCAAGAACTGATCACTTGAGGGACATCTATGCCACCCGCGAATGAAATGTAGGAGCGAGCTCCCCGAGCCGGCGGACTTAGCTTAAGGGTCTCCCCTGCTTTGGCGTGCACCGCCCACATTGGCGACAGGGCCCTGTCGTCGAGAGTTGCCCTGCAGTCCGCCCCGGTGATTGAGAGCCAAACATCCTCTTCGACACGCAAGCGGAATGGAAACAGCGAGACTTCCAAGGAGGCGGTGTTTTGAGGATTTCCTAGGAGCAGATTACCGAGGCGTAAAGCGAGGCGATCCATCGCTCCACCAGAGCTGATACCCAACGCTAACAGCCCAGGGCGGCCAAGATCTTGGATTGTGTTGCCCGCTCCCGTTGTCAGAATCTCGATCATCTTAGAACCTCAAGAACCTTGAATCGGATAATGTCTCCTGGGCACAACAGGACTGCAGGGGAGCGTTTGGGATCGAACAGCTCCAAGTCGGTGTGTCCAATGATGTGCCAGCCAGAAGGTGCAGCACACGGCATGATCCCCGCTTGTGCTCCGCCGACGATGACAGCACCACGCTCAAGCCTCATCCTCGGTACCGCTCGCCTAGGGACTGCAATCATTGGATCGAGCCCACTCAGATAAGGGAACCCTGGCATCGCGCCGATGCAGGCGACGCTGTACGTTCCATTGGCATGACGATCAACAAACTCATCAGCGGCAACCGAAAGCTGCGCACTGATTTCACTCAAGTCCGTTTCATCACCACCATATACAACCGGAACTTCAAATTCCCTGCCCTGAAGCGATACGGGCAAATCACCATTCCAGTGCTCGACAAGCCAGTCACTCAGACGCTCTCGACGAATCTCCAGGGGATTGAAAACCACCAGAAGATTGTTCATGCCAGGTACGGTTTGCTCGACCCCATCTACACGGCTCAGCAGATCCACCAGCGCAAAGAGACGCTGCTGGATGGAGGTGCTGAAAACGGTAGACGACGGATCGAATAAGACCGCCCGCGCGCCCGCGCTATGAAGACGCGGGGGCGCTGAAAGCTCTACAGTCACTCTTGCACCGGAACGGTGTAGTTCAGAATTAGGCGACCACCATCTGGGTAGATGGTTTGGCCAACGATGTAGGAGGCGTCGTCACTTGCCAGGAACGAAGCTACACTCGCGACTTCGGACGCCTCGCCACAACGGCCAATAGGCGTACGGGAGAGCACGGTCTTGCGTTGCGCCTCGTTCGCCATTACGGAGTTCAACACCAACTCAGTTGCGATGGTGCCTGGGCCGATAGCGTTAACCCGGATTCCATGCTTGATCAGGCCAACAGCCATGACGGCGGTCAGCTGCTTGATGCCACCCTTGGAAACGGCGTAGGCAACCGAGTTTGGAATGGCCAACTCAGCGTTGATCGACGACATGTTGATAATCGAACCCTGGATACCCCGCTCCACCATCACGCGAGCTGCTGCCTGGCCGATCAGGAATGGGGACTTCAGGTTTACACGCTGAACACGGTCGAATGCATCTTCCGGGAAATCAACAAAGTCAGCGGTGTGGATGATGCCGGCGTTGTTCACGACGATATCGATCGAGCCGAATTCGTCTACGGCTTTTTGTACAATTGCTGTAGCCAGCTCGGAGCAGATCTCGCTCAGGTCGGCAGCAAACCAGGACGCATTCGCGCCCAGCCGTTCGGCTTGCGCGCGGACTTTGTCAGCCTGCACGTCGACCAGAATCACTTTTGCGCCATCTTGAAGGAAGCGCTCAGCGCAAGCGAGGCCAAGCCCCTGTGCGGCGCCGGTAACCAGTGCGACTTTGCCGGAATGTTTCATAGTTGCTCCTAACGATTGTGCTCTTTGGCGTGCCATCGATCCGTCAGAACGAATGGCGAAAGAGCTGATTGCGGTTAGGTAACATCTTGCTAGACAGAACGGCGTTTGACTTGTATCAAGACAGGCAGTCGATTGCGGTTTCTAGCACAATTTAACCATCTGTCGGCTGCGGTGTTTTAGAATCGTCATCTCAGCAAAGCGTGCAGCCCACCATGGTGCAATGCGCCACAAAACGGGGCGTTGGTAACCAGCGCACGAATCACTCCGCGGGCAATCCCAGTCGAGATTTGCGAACAATCGGGCAGCTCAATGGATTCGGCAAATTGCCAGCCACAGCCGGAAAAAATCCCAGCCCGCATGCTTTACTCAAAGGCCAGACACAGGTGAAGCCGACAGGCCGCAAAGACCTGGCTCAGGCCCCAGAAACACGACGCATTGGTCATTTGGATAGCGCCACAGAGAGGTCTAGTAGATTCGCGCCGAAACCGATGCTGGAGTAATTGCTCGCGGCCCACCATGCAGTCCCACACACCAATGGCAAAGCACCGCCTTCAGACTGAAGGCGGTGCCGATAGACGCCACAAACAACTGAGACTACGCGCTCACTTTATGCCCGCCCTCCAGGTACGCCGCCTTCACCTCTTGGCTGCTAGCGAGTTCATTACCCGTACCCTCCATCACAATCTCACCGTGCTGAAGCACATAGCCACGATGAGCGACCGCAAGCGCCTGGGCGGCGTTCTGCTCAACCAGCAAAATGGTCATGCCCAGATCCTGGTTCAGTCGTTGAATGATCTGGAACACTTTCTGGATATAAATCGGAGCCAGACCTAACGAGGGCTCGTCGAGGAGCAGCAGTTTGGGATGACTCATGAGCGCCCGTGCGATGGCCAGCATCTGCTGCTCACCACCGGAGAGCGTACCCGCAGGCTGATGAAGACGCGTCTCCAGGATTGGGAACAGTTCATACATTCTCTGCAGATCGGCTGCACGTGTGCCGACATCCTGGAACACTGCCCCCATCAGCAGGTTCTCTTCGACAGTCATTCGCAAAAAAATCCGACGCCCCTCGGGAGAGAGTGCGATCCCCATCCGAGAAATTCGGTGAGGCTGCAAGCCAACCAAAGAACGCCCCTCAAAGACCACGGATCCCGAACTGGGCACGGGGCTGCCCAAGAGGCTGGTCATCAGTGTGGATTTACCTGCGCCGTTGGCGCCGATCAGAGTAACGATCTCACCCTGCTCAACCTGCAGATTGACGCCTCGCAGGGCGTGAACGTGGCCGTAATGTACATTCAGCTCATTAACTTCAAGCATCATGCAGCCTCCCCACCAGGCGTACCAAGATAGGCGGCAATCACCCGTGGATCCTCCTGAATAGCCTTAGGTGTGCCCTCGGCGATCTTCTTGCCATATGACAGAACATAGATATGGTTCGAGATATTCATAACAACACTCATATCATGCTCAATCAAAAGCACGCTGATACCCTGCTCCACCACAAGTGCTTGCAGACAGTAATTGAGCTCCATCGACTCTTTTGGATTCAATCCCGCAGCCGGCTCATCCAGACACAGGAGAACCGGGTCTGTACACAGCGCACGGACGAGCTCTACTTTTCGCTGCACACCATAGGACAAAGCACCAGCAGGCTCGTCGGCAAACTTTTCGAGGCCCAACGATGCCAGATGCTTATAAGCCTTTTCGACGGCCTCCTCTTCCGCACTGCGGTATTTCTTCAAGCCCAGAATTGCGGCCAAGGAGAAGACTGACGCACTCTGCAGGCTGTTATGTTGCGCGATCAGCAAATTTTCCAAGACGGTCATCTTCGGGAAAAGTCTGATGTTTTGAAATGTGCGAACTACTCCTGCACGCCTAGTGACATCGATTGTAGACAGCTTCTCCAGGTTCATCTGCCCACGCTCTGGATGGGACATCTGAATGCTGCCGGCTGTGGGCTTGTAAAAACCTGTGAGGCAATTGAAAAGCGTAGTCTTCCCAGCACCATTCGGGCCAATTACCGACGTGATTTCTCGGCTGCGCACCTGAAGGCTAAGCCCTTCAATCGCCTTAATACCACCAAAGGTCATCCCGAGGGATTGAACATCAAGGAGAACAGAGTTCATCGCACCACCTCTGCTGCCTGGCGACCGTCTGGTGAAGGCTTTTTGCGGAGCCGAGCCCAAATTATGCTTGGCTCACGGGATGAGAAAATTCCTCCTGGACGCCAGACCATGATGAGCACCATGGCAGCACCGAAAAGCAACATCCTATATTCCGTGAAGCTTCGCCCGAACTCTGGCAACAGCACCAAGACCAGCGCAGCAAATACGACACCCAACTGACTACCCATGCCACCTAGCACTACTATCGCCAGAATGATTGCACTTTCATTGAACGTAAAGCTTTCCGGAGATATAAAACCTTGGCGAGCGGCAAAGAACACACCAGCCAGGCCACCAAGCATTGCACCAAGTGCAAAAGCAGACAATTTGATATTAGTGACATTTATACCTAAAGCCCGGCATGCGATCTCATCTTCTCGCACAGCTTCCCAAGCCCGCCCCGTAGGCACCTTGCGCATGCGAAGCACTAGGGTATTGGTAATTACAGCCAAAACAAAAATCAAGTAATAAAGGAATATCACTCGATGAGAGCTTGAGTACTCCAGGCCAAAATACTTAGCAAATGAATCGTCTGCATTTCCACTAAAGCTCAGCCCGAACAACGTTGGGCGATCAATCCCCGAAATTCCGTTTGGGCCACCGGTAAGGCCACCCCAATTAATAAGAATAAGCCTTATAATTTCGCCAAAGCCCAATGTGACAATAGCAAGGTAGTCACCACGCAAGCGCAATGTCGGATAACCCAGCAATATGCCGAATGTAGCGGCAATAACTGCCGCAATAGGCAAACATGCCCAGAATGAGAAACCGAAGTGGTGGGACAACAATGCATATGCGTATGCACCAACGGCGTAAAACGCTACGTAGCCAAGGTCTAACAGGCCTGCTAGCCCCACCACAATGTTCAACCCCCAACCCAGCATGACGTAGATCAAAACGGTGGTTGCCACATCTACAAAGTACCGGTTCCCTGAAAACAGGATAGGCAAAAGTAATGCCACAACAAATATTGCCCACCCCAATGGATTGGTAATTTTTTTGGGCTGCCGAAGGGATCGCCCTAAGATTGGCTTCTTGCGTCTAATATGCAGCGACGTCATCACTGCCGACTGAGCTAGGCGAATGAAGAATATAGCGATCACCACCGCCGCCAGCAGAGACCACCTTGTATGCACTTCAAGTACGCCACCCTTATCGGTGGTATACATCCCAATCAGCGGGACACCTAAGACTGCACCGATGGCCGACATCTTAAGGGCATCAACCAAATGCCGCCGCAGATTCTTCTCTCTGATCATATTCATACTTTCTCTACCTCAGGTCGACCGAGCAGACCATAGGGGCGAACCAACAGCACGAGAATAAGAATTGCAAACGTTGCGACGTCCTTATACTCCGCAGAGAAATAGGTACCCCAGAAAGACTCGATAAGCCCTATCAGCAAACCGCCCAGCACTGCTCCAGGCAGAGATCCGATGCCACCAAGAACCGCAGCTGTGAACGCTTTAATCCCAACGAGGAAACCAATACTGAAATCCACCACTCCGTAGTAGATCGTCACCATCACCCCTGCCACAGCCGCCAGGCCAGCTCCGATCATGAACGTGAACGAGATGATTCGGTCAACGTTGCACCCAAGGAAGCTGGTCATCTTCAGATCCTGCTCACAGGCTCGCTGCTGCCGCCCAAAGGATGTCCTGGTGATCAGCCACGTGAACGCCGTCAGTAGCACTGCCGTTACGAACACAATCAACATCTGACTGTATGAAAGGAACACGCTGTCTGCCCCAAGAGGGATTCTCACGCCTCCTGGAATAACGGGGGAAATTGCTTTTACCCGTGCGCCCTGCGTCAACTGGACAAAGTTCTGCAGAAAAATTGACATACCGATAGCCGAAATCAGAGGGGCCAACCTTGGCGCCCCTCTCAATGGCCGGTAGGCAGTACGCTCTACGGCCCAACCGTATGCGGACGTGAGCAGAATAGACACGATCAATACGCAGAGAATAGCAAGCGGAACAGAACTAATCCCAAACACTGACAACAGTGTAAACGCAGCGATCGAGATAAAAGCGGCGATCATAAAAATATCACCATGAGCGAAATTGATCATGCCGATGATTCCATAAACCATCGTATAACCAATTGCGATCAAACCATAGACAGCGCCTAGCGTTAGCCCGTTGACTAACTGCTGCAATGCGAGATACATGTTCATCTACTCCAGGTGGACGAATAGCATGCCTGCCCCCTCCTCCCGAGGAGGCAAGCGAGGAAGTCAGTTCGCGTAACCGTACTGGCTCCCTGTCCAGCGATAAACAACGTATCCCGGCTTGGTGATGTCACCCTTTTCGTTGAAATTCAAAGGGCCTACGACCGTATCAAAGGTCTTTTTACCCCAAACCTTGCGTATATCATCTAACTTAATTGAGCCGGCTTCAGTTGCGGCCTGTGCGAATAACTGGATTGTGGCGTAGGAGTAGAGCGTATAGCCTTCTGGCTCGATCTTTGACTTGCGGAACTGCTCAACTACTTCTGCAGCGACTGGAGAGTTTCGAGGGTCAGGGCCGAAGGTAAACAATGTCCCATCTGCAGCACTACCGGCTGCAGTGAGAAGCTCGGAGTTGGTCAGTGTATCCCCACCAATCGTAGTGACTTTCAGCCCGCTTTGCTCTGCTTGCCTCAGGATCATACCAAGCTCTGCATAGTAGCCACCAAACGCCAGGACTTCGGCACCGGCAGCTCGCAAGCGGCTGATTAACGCATTGTAGTCTTTCTCGCCTGCGGTGATTGACGTCTCCAGAACTGGAGTAACGCCTTTTGCTTTCAAGCCTTTAGTAATTTCATCTGCAAGGCCTTTCCCGTATGCACTTTTGTCATCGACAACTGCAACTTTTTTGCCCTTAAGATTGGTAGCGATGTAATCAGCCGCGACGACACCTTGTTGATCGTCACGCCCGACTACGCGCAGGATATTTACCAGGCCTCGTTCTGTAATTTGAGGGTTGGTCGAGATGGTTGCCATGGGAATGCCTTCATCGCCATAAACTTCGGATGCCGGCATGGTCGAGCTTGAGCAATAGTGACCGTCAACGAATACTACGCCCTTATTAACAAAAGTGTTTGCTACTGAAACAGCCTGCTTTGGGTCACATACATCGTCACCCACTACAAGCTTCAACTTCTGACCTAGGACACCTCCACGCGCATTAATATCTGCTATGGCCATTTCAGCGCCATTTCGCATCTGTTGTCCACCCGACGCGTAGGGCCCAGTCATGGGCCCAGCGACGCCGATAAGGAGATCGGCACTTGCAACTTGCGCACTCAGATAGCTAATAGCGGCGAAGCAGCCGCCCAACATTACGCGGTATTGCTTTTTCATAACGCCTTCTCCAGTTGTTTTTTATTCTGGCTGTCTCGTAAGCACGGCGATGTGCTTCGTGGAAACGCGGATCGGCAGTAAATGACTAGCAGCCGGGAATTGCTCTCACCGGCTGATGGGCGTTTTTTTATTTGAAGCCCAGCGAATTCATTCTGCGACTGGGCAACAAGGATGGCTTGATCTTAACGAAGGGCTTTTCTGCGGCTTTCTGCACAACTTGGCAGTTTTGCCCTCCTCAAGTGCCTTTGCTCCGAGCTTTGTGAAGTTCATCCTGGGGAGCAGAACAACTGAATTTTCGGCCTGCCAGAGCACTCGGATAACGCTAAGTGCCGCAAAACCGGCCCTTCATGACCTCGCGCCTGGACTACAACAACGCTCCCCCGTGAAAAGACATCCCCGCGAGAGGACAGGCCCCGCGTCTTATAGGAATTGGCACGAAAATTCAGCTGCGACTATACCCCGCAAATGCACCAGCCGAACGGAGCCGGCACCCAACGAAGACTATGCAAAAAACCGTAGAAAACGGCACGCTTTGTTCCAAGACACCGGGCACGGGCCAATGCTTGAATGATCAGGAATCCTGTATCAGCAAGGTCCGACCAAATGAATGTACTTATCGTGTTCGCCCATCCCGAGAAGCAGTCCTTCAGTGCAGCCCTGAAAAACACTGCCGTTTCAACCTTGACGCAGGCAGGCAACACCGTGTCCGTCAGCGACCTGTACGCAATGGGCTGGCAGGCAGCGCTGAGCGCCGACGACTTCACTGGTGAGCACGCAGAACCCAACTACTTGGATCTGTCGCGCGAGCAGGAGCATGCGTTTGCCAACAAAACGTTCGCCCAAGTCATCGCTGATGAGCAGGCAAAAGTTGCTGCAGCCGACCTGATCCTCTTCCACTTCCCGGTCTGGTGGTTCTCGATGCCCGCGATCATGAAAGGCTGGGTAGATCGCGTCTTTGCTCGCGGTTTCGCCTATAGCACCGGGCACAAATACGGCAGTGGTCATTTCAAAGGCAAGAAAGCAATGCTGTGCCTAACGACCGGTACCGCGTCGACGCTCTACGAACCCAATGGCATCGATGGCGACCTTTATCACGTCCTGTGGCCAATCCATAACGGCCTGCTCGCCTACACCGGCTTCACTGTACTGCCTCCATTTGCAGCCTGGATGCCAGCTCGTGTGTCCGATGAAGAACGTCAAGCCTACCTCTCCGACTACGAGCAGCACCTGCAGCAGATCGAAACCCTTGAACCACTCTTCTTCCACAACTGGGAAGACTACGACGAGACTCAGCGCCTGAAGCCGGGGATCGTGGCTAAGTCGGGCGTTCAGTGGAATCCTCGTGCAGATCAAACCCGCATTGAGGCTGCCGATCGCTACACCCGGAGATAACAATGACTGCCACGCCTTTCAAAGAAATCCACCATGTGTGCATCGTCGTCAACGACCTGGAGCAAGCAACCGCTTTCTATGAGTCAGTTGGCATCGGCCCTTGGCAGGAGTTTCCGTCTCTCACCGCATTTGCCGGCAACCTCCAAGTCCCCAATGCCGAGGACTTCCTGAAGCTCCATTACCGGTTCGCCAACCTGGCGAATATCCAGTTGCAGCTCTGTGCGCCACCACCAGGGGACACTCCTCAGCGGCGCTTCTTGGAGTCCCACGGCGAAGGCGTTTTCCATCTTGGGTTCGTCGTAGATCAGGTCGACAAGGGCGAAGCAGATGGCAGGGCACTGGGCCTGCTCGCTCTGCTTCGAGGTCGGCTTCCTAACGGACATGGCTTCACTTACTTCGACACGATTGATCGAGGCGCCGGAGTCACACTGCAGGTTCGATCCGCAGCCAAGTAAATAGCCAAGCCCTTTTCCCAATCACTAAGGGGAAAGGGCCCTTCGCCACTATCCCCTTCCCCCAAGTTCAATGCCCGCCTCAACCTGCACTGTCTCATTGGATTCCAACTTACGCCAGGTGGTGTTTGACCAGCATATCGACAAGCTCTCGTACAAATGCCGGCTGAGAGCTGAGCGCCTTGACCAATATACTTCTTTCTCTGACAGCCCATGCTTCCTGCAATTGAACTGTAGCAATAAGTCCTTCAGCGACACTCCGGCGAGTGGCAGACTCGGGCATTATACTGACACCTACATTCGCACTAACCATCCGGCAAACAGATTCAAAGTTCGTCAGCTGGATACGCCAATCAAGCTTTCGACCCAGCTTCTGAGCTTGCTCTGCCAAAAAACTATGCAGCGTCGATCCTTCTTGCAAGCCAATATGCCTAAACGAGCATGTCTCACCAAGCGTAATAGTCGTTCGACTCGCGAGTTCATGGCCAACAGGAACTGCCAGCACTAGCTTGTCAGTACTGAAATGCACGATATCGATATCAGGAACCTGGACAGGCCCAGCAATAATGCCCATGTCTGCAGCCCCCTCAACCACCCCGCGCACAATTTCCACCGAGGGCCGCTCTTGCAAGTCAACGGTTAAAGCGGGTCGGCTAGACAAAAAATCTGCCAGCACTTCTGGCAGAAAGTCAGTAACTGCGGTGGTATTGGCAAATATCCGAACATGGCCTGATTCCTGACCATCGGTCGCTGAAAACTCTGACTTCAACCGTTCAACATCCCGAAGCACGATCCTCGCATGCTTCATCAACTTTTTTCCTGAGTCGGTTAACACAACTCCCTTGCGGTCTCGGTAAAAAATTTGCGTCCCCAACTGCTCCTCCAAAGCCTTGATTCTCATGCTAGCAGCCGCAGGCGAAATAAATGCTCGCCTGGCCCCTTTCGTTAAACTAGAAGCATCAGCGACGCAGATGAAAAGTCGCAAATCAGTGAGGTCGAAGTGAATCATCAGGGGAACCCTACAACAATTTATGTTCAGCCCAGCTTAATAGGGGCTTCAGTAAAATATTATTCCCAACCCCCCCCGATGTCACGCAATATTGAGCCATAAAAACTAAACACAAAGGGCCGCCGCAATGTGTTCCATGACAAGTACCACTGATCTTGAACTGCCCACTGAAGAAGTGATTACTGATTACATCGGCGGATCACTTTTGTCTCGTATCGCTGCCACTTTCGGCCTCCCGATTCCTGCAGACGGCACACCACTTCCTCATCTTTGGCACTGGTGTTTTTTCCAGCGGCCTGTCTGGGAGGAAGACCTCGGAGCTGACGGCCACCCTATCCGAAATACACATATCACGCCGGTTCCCGGGCGCAGCAGGATGTGGGCCGGTGGTCGGGTTGAGTTTCTGAACCCCATCTTGGTGGGCTCTCGGGCATCCCGACAATCACGAATTACTGGCATCAAAGAAACGTCTGGAAGCACAGGCACTTTGACGTTCTACAAAGTTGAGCACCTTATCTCTCAAGGCGGAAAAATTTGCATTCGAGAGCAACAAGATATTGTTTACAAAGACCTAACTAAGCCTCGTCTTTCCGGCCCTCTTCCGGCACAAAATCCACAATGGTCTGAGAGCATCACTGCGTCTTCAATTCAACTTTTCAGGTACTCAGCCGTAACTTTTAATAGCCATAAAATTCATTACGACCACCCTTACGCCAGCAACCACGAAAGTTACCCAGAGCTTGTTGTACACGGCCCACTTATCGCAACTTTAAACTTAGCAGCATTCGTCAAAACACATCCGACAGCCAAAGTAGATAGCTTCCAATTCAGGGGGCTAAGACCCCTGTTCAGTGGCTCCAGATTCCGAGTAGAAGGTTGCGTTACAGGGATCGGCGAAGCAAAGCTCTGGGCTACTTCAGCAGAAGGCGAAGCACAGTCCGCAGAATTAACTTTCACCTGACCTGACCGTCGCTCCAAAAATAAGCACAAGAGGTAAAAGAGATGGACAACTACCAAGCAGAGGAACTCACGGCAATTCGCGATGGCGTTCGAGCGCTCTGCGCTGAATTCCCAGCTGAGTACTGGCGCAAAATTGATGATACAAAAGGTTTCCCAGAGGCTTTTGTAAAAGCCATGACCGAGGCAGGCTGGCTCTCTGCGATGATTCCAGAGGAATATGGTGGATCAGGCCTGGGCCTCTCTGAGGCCTCGGTAATCCTCGAAGAGGTTAATGCTTGCGGCGGCAACTCTGGCACTGTCCACGGCCAGATGTACAACATGTTCACCTTGCTGCGCCATGGCAGCGAGGAACAGAAAAGTTATTATCTGCCAAAGCTTGCAAGCGGGGAGCTTCGCCTCCAATCCATGGGTGTTACTGAGCCGACTACTGGCACTGACACAACCAAGATCAAAACAACCGCAGTTCGTGATGGCGACGCGTACGTCATCAATGGCCAAAAAGTCTGGATCTCTCGCATCCAGCACTCTGATCTCATGATTCTTTTGGCCAGAACCACGCCACTGGCTGAGGTAAAGAAGAAGTCTGAAGGCATGTCCATCTTCCTGGTCGACCTGCGTGAAGCTATTGGGAACGGTCTGACTGTTCAACCAATCTCCAACATGGTTAACCACGAAACCAACGAACTGTTCTTCGACAACCTGCGAATTCCTGCTTCGAGCTTGATTGGTGAAGAAGGGAAAGGTTTCCGCTACATCCTCGACGGCCTCAACGCTGAGCGCACCCTGATCGCTGCGGAATGTATAGGTGATGGCCGCTGGTTCATTGAGAAAGCCAGCACCTACGCACGAGATCGCGTCGTATTTGGTCGCCCAATTGGTCAGAACCAGGGCGTTCAATTCCCGATTGCTGAAGCCCACATCGAGATCGAAGCTGCCGATCTGATGCGCTGGAAAGCATGCGAGGAATACGACGCAGGTCGTAACGCCGGTGCTGCAGCCAACATGGCCAAATATTTGGCTGCGAAGGCAAGCTGGGAAGCAGCCAATGCCTGCCTCCAAACACACGGTGGGTTCGGTTTTGCTTGCGAATACGACGTCGAACGCAAGTTCCGTGAGACACGGCTTTATCAGGTTGCCCCTATCTCCACCAACTTGATCCTGTCGTACGTGGCAGAGCACCTGCTCGAACTTCCTCGCAGCTTCTAAAAAGGACAGCGACAATGAGCCACACTGAACAACTGGCTGACTTCCTGGCTAACCTCAGCTACGAACAAATCCCAGCCAGCACCATCAGCCGCACGGAAGATCTCTTCCTGGACTGGCTGGGCTCGGCCTTGGCGAGCGGCGCAGCGCATCCAATTCCATTGTTTGAGAACTATGCCGCCCTCATGGGGCCCTCGACTGGTTCAGCCGGGATCCTGGTCAACGGCAAGAAAACCAGCCCCTATTTCGCAGCCTTGGTGAACGGCGCGTCTTCTCACTTGGTTGAGCAGGATGACCTTCACAACAGCTCCGTTCTCCACCCGGCCACCGTGGTGTTCCCTGCCGCCTTGGCAGCGGCAGAAGACCTGAAAAGCTCTGGCCAAGCGTTCATCGTCGCATCCGTCGCCGGCTATGAAGCAGGCATTCGTATTGGTGAGTTCCTGGGTCGCAGTCACTATCGCATCTTCCATACCACCGCCACGGTGGGAACGCTTGCAGCAGCAGTAGCCGTAGGGAAGCTGCTCGGCTTCGATCGAGAGCAGTTCATCAACCTGCTGGGCACTGCGGGCACTCAGGCAGCAGGCCTCTGGGAGTTCCTGCGCGATGCGGCAGACTCCAAGCAACTGCATACCGCCAAGGCTGCTGCAGATGGCCTTCTGGCTGCATACCTGACACGGGATGGCCTCACTGGTGCACGCAACATCCTCGAAGGTGACCAGGGCATGGCTGCCGGTATGTCTTCTGACGCCGCACCGGAATGGCTGAGCGATCGACTCGGCACTCGTTGGGCACTTGAGGAAACATCGTTCAAGTTCCATGCCTCGTGCCGCCATACGCACCCTGCTGCAGATGCCCTGCTCGCACTGATGCAGCGGGAGAACTTGAAGCATGACGATGTGGAACGTGTGGTCACTCATGTGCACCAGGCCGCAATCGACGTACTCGGTCGCGTCGTTGAACCACAGACTGTTCACCAGGCGAAGTTCTCGATGGGAACAGTACTTGGGCTCATCGCTGTTCACGGAAATGCAGGGTTGATTGAGTTCCGTGATCTGGCCTTGGTCGATCCCAACGTAGCGAGCTTCCGCCAGAAGGTATCGATGGAACTGGATCGCAAGGTAGACAGCGCATATCCGGCACGCTGGCTGGGCCGCGTGACTGTTCTGACCAAGGATGGACGCACCATCGAAGGCTCCATCGATGAACCTAAAGGTGATCCAGGAAACACACTGACTCGACCAGAGCTGGAAGACAAATTCCGCAGATTGGTCGCCTTTGCAGAGGCTCGATCGCCTGATCAAACCGAGAAGCTCATTGCGGGTTCCTGGCAACTGCATTCTGCACAGAACCTCAGCGCGTTTACGGAGTAATCCATGAACAGTCCAAATGCTCAACGTCCACTGGATGGCATAACCGTTATCAGCTTGGAGCACGCAATCGCAGCTCCATTCTGTACTCGCCAGCTGGCCGATCTTGGAGCCAGGGTCATCAAGGTAGAACGACCAGGCTCCGGCGACTTTGCACGGGGTTACGACACCCGTACCAATGGGCTTGCATCGCATTTTGTGTGGGCGAACCGCTCCAAGGAGAGTTTGGCCCTCGACCTTAAAGAGGAAGGTGCAAAGTCCGTCCTGTTCAAGCTGCTCGAAAAGGCCGATGTGCTGGTACAAAACCTCGCGCCCGGCGCCGCAACTCGCATGGGGCTGTCCTACGAGGAATTGCGCAACCGCTTCCCCCGCCTGATCGTCTGCGACATCTCCGGCTATGGAGAAGGTGGCCCGTACGAACAGAAGAAGGCCTACGACCTGCTCATCCAGAGTGAGGCAGGTTTCCTGTCGGTAACTGGCGGCGAAGGGGAAGATGAGCTGGCCAAGGCTGGATGTTCGATCGCTGACATCGCGGCAGGCATGTATGGCTATAGCTCCATTCTCTCCGCACTTTTGTTGCGAGAGCGCACTGGTGAAGGCTCGCGAGTAGAGGTCTCGATGCTGGAGTCGCTGGCCGAATGGATGGGATACCCCCTCTATTACGCCTACGACGGAGCTCCCGCGCCGAAGCGTGCGGGCGCTTCCCACGCGACCATTTACCCGTATGGCCCCTTCCCCACCGGAGAAGGGGCAACCGTGATGCTCGGTCTGCAGAACGAGCGCGAGTGGGCGATCTTTTGCGACTCGGTTCTCCAGCAGCCAGAGCTCAAGCAAGACCCACGCTACTCAGCGAACTACAAGCGCTCTGAAAATCGCGACGGCCTCCGCGCGACCATCTGCGAGGTGTTTGCGAGCCTGGGGCGTGAAGAGGTTCTGCGTCGCCTGGACGATGCCGGTATTGCTAACGCTACCGTGAACGACATGAAGGCTGTGTGGGATCACCCACAGCTTAAGGCGCGTGAACGTTGGGTAGAGATCCAAAGCCCCGCCGGCCCTCTTCCTGCGTTGTTGCCTCCGGGCAGGACAAACGCCTACCAACCACGCATGGATGCTGTACCAGCCCTGGGCGAGCACACTGCATCGATCCTGGCTGAACTGAATATCGACCAGCAGGTGATTGGCTCTCCGCGTGAAGGAGAAACAGCATGACACAAGGTCTTCCTGTGCAGATCCGCACGGCACTTTTTGTGCCTGGAAGCCGGCCAGATCGTTTTGAGAAAGCATTTGCCTCAGGTGCGGATTGCATAATCATTGATCTTGAAGATGCAGTCGAGGAAGCAGCGAAAGAGACGGCTCGGCAAAACATCGATGTCTTCTTAATTCAATCGCCTAAGTCTCGTATCGTCCTCAGGTGTAATGGTCGCCATCACCCAGCTTTCAAGGATGACCTCAAGCGCTTGGCACACCATCCTGGCGTTGCAGCAATCATGCTGCCCAAGACTGAAACACGAAACGACGTGGAAGTCGTCGCGGAGTTTGGCAAGCCAGTTTGGGGATTGATCGAGAGTGCGAAAGGTCTTGCCAACCTCCGCGAGATATCAAGCACTCGCGGCATTGAACGGCTTACGTTCGGCGCCCTCGATCTCGCTGTAGATCTCGGCCTCGGAAAAGAGGAGGCGGGACGCAACAAAATTTTCGACCTTGTTCGATACAACCTGGTCGTTGAAAGTCGTAACGCTGGTTTGAAAAAGCCACTTGATACGGTCTGTGCTGATACCCAAGAAGGCAGCCAGTTCAAGCTGCATGCTTTAAATGCAAAGCATATGGGGTTGGAAGGGATACTTTGCATCCACCCTAAACAGGTTGAGCAAACGAAAAAAATCTTTGAAGCCTCAAAGTCAGAGATTGAATGGGCGACACTAGTCTTGGAAGCAGCCAAATCCCATCCAGGTGCATTCTCTCTCGACGGCCAGATGATCGATGCCCCAGTCATTGCTGCGGCGAGGAAACTATTGCAGCAGCAGCGATAAGCATTACCAAGCCTTGATGTAACTGGCTACCACAGGTGAGCCAATGAAAAACAAAAAGAAAAAGAGCTGCATCAAAATGAAGAAATTCGTGAAGTTTTTAATTATTGGACTGTCTAAGCTGCCTGCTTTTGCGTAGGCAACCGTTAAATAAAACGTGGAGTACACCATGAGCACCAATTGGCCAGAACAAATATTCTCGGAGTTCAAAGCACTTGGCGTCAAGCAAGTTGCATATGTGCCGGACGCAGGTCACGCCAAACTGATTCGCATGTGCGATGAAGATCCTGAAATTCACTCGGTCTCTTTGACCACCGAAGAAGAAGGTATTGCACAACTGGGTGGTGCCTGGATCGGTGGTCAACGCGGCGTCCTGCTTATTCAATCGAGCGGGGTAGGCAACTGCATCAACATGCTTTCTCTTCAGCATGAGACGCGTATGCCTCTGTTCATGATCGTCACCATGCGTGGCGAATGGGGTGAGTTCAACCCTTGGCAGGTAGCTATGGGTAAATCGACTCAAGCTGTTCTCGAAGACTCCGGCGTCCATGTATATCGCGCCGACTCGCCAGAAGAAGTTCATCCCAACATCGCCGCTGGTGCCCGCTTCGCATATCAAACTGGCCGCATGGTTGCAGTGTTGATCGCCCAGCGCGTGATCGGAACTAAAAACTTTAACAAGTGAGAGAAGTCATGACCTACTCGAACGATATCAAACCGACGCTGCGTCGCCGGCAAGTGGTTTCAAAGATCCTGAAAAATCGCAAAGACTCCTTTGCCATCACCAGCTTGGGTAACCCTACCTTCGATGTGGCGGCGGCAGGTGATTGCCCACAGAACTTCTATCTCTGGGGCGCAATGGGCGGTGCTGCCATGTTTGGCCTTGGCCTCGCGCTGTCGCAGCCGACTCGTCGTACTTTCGTCTTCGTAGGCGACGGCGAGATGATGATGGGACTCGGCTCGCTCGCTACAGTGGCATGCCAAAACCCGCAGAACCTGACCATCGTTGTCATCGACAACGAGCACTACGCAGAGACTGGTATGCAACCTGCTCACGCCGGCAAAGGTGTGAACATCAGCGCTATCGCTAAGGCTGCCGGCATCCAGGCCAGCCTCATCGTTCGAACCGATGAAGAGCTTGATGCATCTCTGGATACCCTTTACCAGCACAACGGCCCTGTCCTGGTGGTGATTAAAGTGACCACTGATCCGGAGCCGACCGCCCTGCCTCCTCGCGATGGGCCTTACCTGCGCAGCCGCTTCAGAACAGCCGTGCTGGGCGATGACGCTCACCGCTGATCGCTAAAAAGCAAGGCTCCTCTCAGTGCTCGCTGAGGGGAGCCTTTGCCGTTTATAGGCTTTTTCCTAGGGCGACAAGCCCGCGAAGAGGCCGGCGCAGTCAACCCACCTCTTGCAAGCCAACACACAACTCAAGAAACCGCGCCGCCGCCCGCGACGGCGTGGCCGCATGCGGCATCAGTATGGAAAACCGCCTGACCAAGGCCTGCGGCGCAACCTGCAACCTGTGCAACGCCCCATCCTCATGCCGGATCGACATCGCCGACACAAAACCAATGCCCATCCCGGCCCGCACCGCCTCCTTCACCCCTTCCACCCCGGCAATTTCCAGCGCCACACGCATCGCCACGCCACTGCGGGCAAACGCGCGCTCGACGATCTGCCGCACACCCGAGCCGCTCTCACGCAGTACCAACGGGTACGCCCCCAGCGCCGCCAGCACCTGCTGGTCACTATCAGCCAAGGGGTGCCCACGCGGCACGATGGCCACGATCTCATCCTCCCGCCATGCCGTCACTGCCGTGCCCAACGGCAGCTCCTGCCCGGGAGGGCCTTCGATCAGCGCAATATCTACAGTGTCCAGTGCTGCGACGATTTCCGCCGTGTTGCCGTGCGACGTAGTCACCAGCACATCCGGATAACGCGCGTGAAAGTCGGCAAGCAGATACGGCAACAGGTAGCTGGCCGGTGTGGTGCTGGCACCAATGCGCAAGGTCCCGCGCTCCAGCCCGCGCATCGCGTCGCGCAGCGCCTGGGCCTGGCGGAAGGTTTCACGCAGGCGCTCGGCATGCGCCAGCAACTGCTCGCCAGCCGCCGTCAGCCGCACACCACGGCCGGCACGTTGATACAGCGGCTCGCCAAAGGCCTCCTGCAGCAGCTTGAGCTGGCCAGACACCGCTGGCTGCGACAGGTGAAGGGCCTGGGCCGCATGGCTGATGTTGCCATGCTCGGCGACGGCGGCGAACGTTATCAGTTGTTCCGGGGTCATAAATGAAAAATATCAGCTATTCGGATATTTTCCATTCTAAATTACGATTTTTTATAAGCTTATAACCAGATTAACGTAGGCCTTGTCGAAACACCTTTCCGGAGGACTCACATGGCCACGGTTCCGTCCAACCCTGCTTTTGCCCCTACCCTTTCTACCAAAGGGCGGCTCAATGGCATCCTGTTCGTCGCGCTGTTCGCGCTCGCAGTCACACAACTGGCGGCCATGCCCGCCATCTCCAACCTGGGCATCAGCCCGCTGATCGTCGGTATCGTCGCCGGTGCGCTGTATGGCAATGCCCTGCGTGACGGCGTACCGGCAAGCTGGGCAGCGGGCATCAACTTTTCCGCTCGCGGCCTGCTGCGCATCGCCGTGGCTTTCTTCGGCCTGCGGGTAAGCCTGCAGGAGATCGCCGAAGTCGGCTGGTCGGGGCTGATCGTGTCGTTGCTGGTGGTGTCCAGCACCCTGCTGATCGGCCTGTGGTGCGGCATGAAACTGTTCAAGCTGGACCGCGATACCGCCCTGCTGACCGCCGCTGGCAGCGCCATCTGCGGTGCTGCCGCAGTACTGGCCTTCGAATCGGCGCTGCGCAGCGCCCCGCACAAAAGCGCCATGGCGGTGGGTAGCGTAGTGCTGTTCGGCACCCTGTCGATGTTCCTTTACCCACTGGCGATCAACGCCGGCTGGTTGCAGCTGGACACCATGGGCGCCGGGCTCTTCCTGGGTGGCACCATCCACGAAGTCGCGCAGGTGGTTGGCGCGGCCAGCAACGTCAGCCCCGAGGCCACGCACATTGCCACCATCGTCAAAATGACCCGGGTAATGCTGCTGGTGCCGGTGCTGCTGGTGGTGGGCCTGTGGATCAGCCGCTCGCGCCAGGCTGGCCAGGCGCAGGGCAACGGGCGCATCGCCATGCCCTGGTTCGCCTTCGGTTTCCTCGCGCTGGTGCTGGTGAACTCGCTGCAGGTGCTGCCCGGCAGCGTGACACAGGCGGTCAACAGCCTGGACACCTTTGCCCTGACCATGGCCATGACCGCGCTGGGGATGGAGACCCGCTTCAGCCAGATTCGCCAGGCCGGGCCACGGGCGCTGGCCACCGGGGCGATTCTCAACCTGTGGCTGGTTGGCGGTGGAATGGCGATTACCCTGGGGGTGCAAAAGCTGTTGGGCTGATGTGAGACCGAGTTGCCTGCTTCGCGGGTAAACCCGCTCCTACAGGGACAGCGCCGTCTTCAGGGCTTGCGCTGTACCTGTGGGAGCGGGTTTACCCGCGAAAAAGCCAACTTGGTCTCATGACGTTTTTGTTGTCCCCCCTCGTTGCCGCCCAAATTTCTCGGTATGGTGTTGTCAAAGAAGGATGTTTTACCTGCACAGGAAAGACTTAGATGCCCCAACGCCATGTCATCAATGCATCCGTCAGCCCCAAAGGCAGCCTGGAGACGCTGTCACAACGTGAAGTGCAGCAACTGAGTGAAGTCGGTACCGGTAGCCTTTACACCTTGTTCCGCCAGTGCGCCCTGGCCATCCTCAACACCGGCGCCCATGTCGACAATGCCAAGACCATCCTCGAGGCCTACCAGGACTTCGAGGTGCGTATCCACCAACAAGACCGCGGCGTACGCCTGGAACTGCTGAATGCCCCGGCCGATGCCTTCGTCGATGGCGAGATGATCGCCAGCACCCGTGAAATGCTGTTCAGCGCCCTGCGCGACATCGTCTACACCGAAAGCGAGCTGGCCAGCCAGCGCATCGACCTGGAAAGCTCCCAGGGCATCACCGACTACGTCTTCCACCTGCTGCGCAACGCCCGTACCTTGCGCCCGGGTGTGGAGCCGAAGATGGTGGTGTGCTGGGGCGGCCACTCGATCAGCAGCGAGGAATACCAGTACACCAAGAAGGTCGGCCACGAGCTGGGCCTGCGCAAACTGGACGTGTGCACCGGCTGCGGCCCGGGCGTAATGAAGGGCCCGATGAAGGGTGCGACCATCGCCCACGCCAAGCAGCGTATGCATGGCAGCCGCTACCTGGGCCTGACCGAACCGGGCATCATCGCCGCCGAGGCACCTAACCCGATCGTCAACGAACTGGTGATCCTGCCGGACATCGAGAAGCGCCTGGAGGCCTTCGTGCGTGTCGGCCACGGCATCATCATTTTCCCGGGTGGCGCCGGTACGGCCGAGGAGTTCCTCTACCTGCTGGGCATCCTCATGCACCCGGACAACCGCGACCTGCCGTTCCCGGTGGTGCTCACCGGCCCGCGCAGTGCCGAACCCTACCTGCAGCAGCTGCACGCCTTCGTCGGCGCAACCCTGGGTGAAGCGGCACACCGCCTGTACGAGATCATCATCGACGACCCGGCAGAAGTCGCCCGGCACATGGTCGAAGGGCTCAAGGACGTGAAGCAGTTCCGCCGCGAGCGCAACGATGCCTTCCACTTCAACTGGCTGCTGAAGATCGAGGAGAGCTTCCAGCGCCCGTTCGACCCGACCCACCAGGCCATGGCCGACCTGGACTTGCGCCGGGAGCTGCCACCCCATGAACTGGCCGCCAACCTGCGCCGGGCGTTCTCTGGCATCGTCGCCGGCAACGTCAAGGACAAGGGCATCCGCCTGATCGAAGAACACGGGCCCTATCAGATCCGTGGCGACAGCGCCGTGCTGGACCCGCTGGGCCGGCTGCTGCAGGCGTTCGTCGACCAGCACCGGATGAAGCTGCCTGGTGGCGCAGCGTATGTACCGTGCTACCAGGTGGTGACCTGATTCCTGCCTGCCCCTGCTTTTGATCTTGATCTTGATCTTGATCTTGATCTTGATCTTCGCGACTTCAGGAGGCCGAACGCAGGCCTCCTGAAGTCGCAATCTGCGGCGCCTGAACTACCGCGCGCTTAGAAGCAAAGGCAAAAGCAAAAGCAATACGTAGGCTACTGGTTGAGGTCGGCCATCGAGCGCTCAACAAACCGAATGCTATCGCGTCCGCCCCGCTTGGACTGATACAACGCCACATCCCCCTGCTCGATCAACGCCGCCAGGCTCGCTGGCGGCTGGTCGAACAGGTTGGCACCAATACTCAAGGTAACCGCCTCAGGCGTAGGCACGGTCTTGCCAGCATACTGCTGGAACTGCTCACGCAACCCCTCACCCAACTCCAAGACCCGCTCGCTACTGGCCCCACGCAGCAAAATGACGAACTCATCGCCACCCAACCGCGCCGCCAGCGAACGCTCGGGCAGCGCCGTGCGAATCATCTCGCTCAGCGAAATCAGCAAGCGGTCCCCGGCAATATGCCCATGCAGGTCGTTGACCAGCTTGAAGTTGTCGATATCGATCAGCAGTAACGCCCCAGGTTGCGCCGGGCCAACGTCCTTGAAGAAATCTGCAGCGCGCACCTCCAATGCACGCCGGTTGTACAGCGCAGTTAGCGGGTCACGGGCCGCCAGCCGGGCAATCCGCTCTTCACGCCGGTAGCGCACGGTGCCGGTCATCGACAAGGCAATCAACATGATCGCCATCACACCTTCAACCAAGGAAACCTGAATGATCAGCCCACCGAAAGTGGCCAGGTCGATCAGCGTACCCGGTGTGACTGCAATGATCGCCTTGGCCACATAGAACAGCCCATGGATCAGCAACACATAGCGCAACTGCACCGCGCCAACACTCAGCGACTTGCCATGCGGCCGCAGCAGGAAGCTGGCCTTGAGCGTCAACAAGGCCACCAGCAGCGAGTTGACCATCAGCATCACCTTCGACCACTGCGGCCCGACAGGCAGCAGCAGCAAGGCAAACCATACAGCCACTATCAGCAGCCAGCTGCGCGACAGACGGTTCTGGGTGAAGCGCAATACCCCAACCAGGAAGAACCAGTGCGCCACCACCAACAAGCCGTTGGCGAACCAGATACCGATCAAGAGCAAGCCTATGCCCCGCAGCAAAGCCAAGGTGGAGCCCACCGTAATAGTGGCAAAGCCTGCGCTCCAGAACAGCAGTGAAGGCTCGCGAACGCTGCGCCACTCGATCGCCAGGTACAAGGCAGCTGCGGCGGCCAAGGCGATCGAGATAGTCAGCATCGTGGGTGGATCAAGCGCCATATACGGATTGGCCTTTCTGGTTAAAGAGGAAAAGGGCCCGATTGTATGCGCTTGTGATGACTTTTCAGAGGGGCCCTGCATACGTGCCAGCAAATCATAGACCAGCCCTTGAAGGTACCTGCACGAAATGCATGTCATATTGACATCACCGCTGTCATTCGCACCACAAAAACCGCTGTCGTAAAGACAACGCACTGGTGCAATACCCCGAATTGCAAGGGCTGACTACCTGGCACGAAAACTGAACCGTTCTCTTTCGCCACAATCTGCCTTGCGGAATAACTATCATGAAAAACTTCCTCCTCCCCTTGGCGATGACCCTGTCTATCGCCCTGCCCGCCTGCGCCGACGAGGTGCTGTCGGAAAGCGCCGACAACACGGTGGGCTATGGCGCCGGCGGTGTCAGCGGCCTGATGGTCGGCGCTGCGCTCGGTGGCCCGTTTGGCGCCATCGCCGGCGCTGCCTTGGGCGCGTTTGGCGGTGCTGCCGTGCAACAAAGCACTGGCAGCAGCGACCCGGCCTATGTAGTGCGCCACGACGACGGCAGCACCCAGCGCTACCGCTCGCCCAATGCCCGCTTCAAGCCCGGTGATCAGGTGCAGGTGAGTGGTATTCGCCTGGCCCCGGCGCAGTAAGCCGTTGCCCGGACAGAAAGCTCACCAGCTGCCGCCCGTGCGAACTCAGGCGCTCACAGTCACGGAAGCACAGGCGTAACTCCAGGGTGGCCCAGCTTTCCGCCAGGGCCACTCGGCGCACCGACAGCTCCTGCTCGGCGCGCACTGCGGCTGTTTCAGGCAGCATGGCCACCCCTGCGCGCTGCGCGACCAGTTGCGCAATGGCCTCGAAACTGGGCGCACGCACCCGCACCTTGAGTGGCATGGCCAGGTTCATCGCCAGCTCTTCGACAAAGCGCTGCATCGGCCGCTCACCCGGCAAGCAGATGAACGCATAGCCCAAGGCATCGACCAGACGCAATTGCTCGCGCCCGGCCAGCGGATGATCGGCCGGCACCAGCATCACCAGGCGCTCGGTGCGAAACGGCAGCGATACCACGCCTTCGCTGTGCAGGATGCCGTCGTACACGCCAATCTCGCACTCGTTGGCCACCACCACCCGCAGCACATCGACGCTCTTGTGCTCCACCAGTTGCAGGTCGACTTCCGGGTAGTCCGCCAGGAACGGCCCCAGCACCGCCGGCAGCAAAGTGCTGTTGGTCACGGTGGACGCCGCCAGGCGCAAGGTGATGCGGTGCTCGCCAGACAGCTGCTGCAAGGTCTCCTGCAGTTTCTGCGCTTCGCCAAGCACGCTACGCGCACCCTCCAGCACCAGGCGCCCGGAAGGCGTCAGCTGCATGCCGTCGGCCTTACGCGTGAACAGCACCAGGCCGCAGCGCTCCTCCAGCAGGCGCAGGCGATTGCTGGCGGCCGACACCGCCACCGGGAAGGTCGCAGCCGCCTTGCTCAGGCTGCCCGTAGCCGCGATCGCCAGCAGCAGGCGCAAGTCAGTCAGGTCGAATGGCATGCCCTTCTCCAAAAACGAACACCATGTTCGCTAAAAAGCGATTCTAGCGCGACCGCCTTCTGTTCAGAATAAGCCCTGTCTTTCTTCTGCCGCGGGTATCCCATGAACGCATTACGCAGCCTGATCCAGCGCCAGCTGCAAAGCGGCGCCCTGTACGCCGTACTGGCGGCCCTGGGCTTCAGCTTCAAGGCCATCTTCGTCAAGCTCGCCTATGCCGCCGGGCCGGTGGACGCCATCAGCCTGCTGGCATTGCGCATGGGGCTGTCGCTGCCGTTGTTTGCCTGGCTGGTATGGGCCAGCCGTGGTCAGGGCAGCATCCCCCTCAACCTGGGCGACGGCTTGCGTGTCGCCTTGCTCGGGCTGCTAGGTTATTACCTGGCCAGCCTGTTCGACTTCTATGGTTTGCAGTACATCAGCGCTGGGCTGGAACGCTTGATCCTGTTCACCTACCCGACGCTGGTGCTGGTGTTCCAGGCCATCGCCCTGCGCGAACGGCCAAGCCTGCGCACCTTGTCGGCCATGGGCCTGTGCTACCTGGGGCTGGGCATCGCCTTTGTCCATGACGTCAGTGTTGCCGGGGTTGGCCAGCAGGTGGTGCTGGGTTCGCTGTGGGTGTTCGCCAGTGCGGTGACCTACGCGTTGTATTACTCCGGCACCGGAATGATGCTCAAGCGCATGGGCTCGATGCGTTTGGCCGGGCTATGCGGCACCGCGTCCTCGCTGATGGTGTTGGCGCATTACCTGCTGGTGGCACCAGTGGGCCAGCTGTGGCAGTTGCCAGGTGCGGTGTGGGCCAATGCCGGGTTGATGGCTCTGTTTTCCACGGTGTTGCCGATCTACTGGGTGGCACTGGCGATTCAGCGCCTGGGGCCGACCCATACGGCGGCGGTGGGCAACCTGGGGCCGGTGCTGACCGTGCTGGCGTCTTGGGCGATCTTGAGCGAGGAGATTTCGCTGTACCAGGTCGTCGGGCTGGCGGTGGTGCTGTTTGCCGTGTCGCGGCTCAAGCCGAAAAGCAAGAAGGAAGCCGAGGTGGCACCCGCCAAAGGCGCCACAGCCTGAGTTTTCGACTGGCTGTTCTGGCCCTATCGCCGGCAAGCCAGCTCCCACAGGTACAGCGCATGCCTTGAAACCTGCGCTTTAGCTGTGGGAGCTGGCTTGCCGGCGATAGGGCCAGAATAGGCGACATCAGAGCACTCGCTTGATCAACGGCTCCAACCGGCTATAGCGAAGCCGCCGCAAGAACTTGCGCACTTCCTTGGGGTGCTCGGCCTTGACCCCCAGCGCCTCGGCCGAACCAATCTTCGGCGCATACC
Source organism: Pseudomonas sp. TWI929 (assembly GCF_039673335.1). NCBI lineage: Bacteria > Pseudomonadati > Pseudomonadota > Gammaproteobacteria > Pseudomonadales > Pseudomonadaceae > Pseudomonas > Pseudomonas sp. TWI929. Next base: position 16,295 of record NZ_JBDJLK010000028.1, on the reverse strand, counting down.
GGCGCAGCTCGTTCAACTCCGCCTCACGTGGCGCCAGCCATTGCCCTTGCGGGTCATCGATCAGCAGGCCATTCTCCAGGTCCAGGTTGAAACCGCGCGGGTTCAGGTTGTTGCCGGTCAGCAGCGAATAGCGCTGGTCGACCCACACGCCCTTGGCATGGAAGGTATGCCCAGGATCGTTCCAGATCCGCACTTGCAGCTGGCCGCTGGCAATCGCGGCGTGGCGGCGTCGGGCGAAGGCGCGCAGATTGTCCTCGTACAGATAGGGCAGCGCACCACTGGCGCTGAACGGCTCGCCAGGGGCGATATAGAAGTCGTTGGCCGTGCGGTCACCGACGATCAGCTCCACTTGCACCCCCCGCGCCAGGGCATGGTCAAGTTCGCGCATCACTACCCGCGGGGGGTTGAAATACGGCGTGCTGATGATGACCTGCGTGCGCGCCGCTGCCAGCAAGGCGCACAGCGCCCGATTCAACGGGTTGCCACGGCCCACACCCAGCAGCGGGACCACCCGCAGGCCCTGCCCCGCCACACTGGCCGGTGCTTCATAGGCCATGCGCCGCAGCCGCGCACGCAAGCGCCGGATGTCGCCGCGCAGGCTACGGGTGGAGGGTGGCGCCGGCAGGTCGAGGCGCGGTGTGGCTGTGTGATGCAGCAGGCGCCGCACCAGGTCGACCATGGCGTCGGCCAGTGCTGGCGACTGGAACAGGTGATAGCGGTCCAGGCGGTAACGGTCGAAGCGGTGCAGGTACACGTTGTTCAGGCTGGCGCCCGTGTAGATCACACAGTCGTCGATAACGCTGCCTTTCAGGTGCAGCACCCCAAACAGCTCGCGGGTCTGCACTGGCACGCCATGGATGACGATATCCAGCCCGCGCTGTTGGCGCTGGGCCTGGTACCAGGCCGCGTTACCTGGCTGGCGCCCCGCCCCCAGCAGGCCGCGCCGGGCGCGGAACCAGTCGACCACGATGGTGATTTCCAGGCCCGGCCGCTCGGCCTTGGCCTGGTACAAGGCATCCAGCACTTCCTGGCCGGCTTCGTCTTCTTGCAGGTACAGCGCAACGATAACGATGCGCCGGGTTGCTGCGCGGATGCGCTCGAGCAGGCAGGCGCGGTAGGCCTTGGCATCGGGCAGCACCTGGATCGACTCGGGCGACATGGCGTAGCCCGGCAATGCCGCCAGCATGGATTCGGGGTTCACGAACGATCACCTTCTCTGTGCAATCACTGTCGGCCCTGCCGGCCGGCGGGGCCATTCCTGGCCGCTGCGCCCGGGGTGTAAGATCGACCCGGCAACGACCTATAACAACAAGAATCACGCGAGGCTGTTTTTCTCACTGCCCCTGACGAACTATGCCTCAGCTTGCACAGGAACAGCGCAATGGTCCACCCCGTTTCTGCAAACCTATCGCCTTCTATTGTAAAGAGTTGTTCGGTAAAAACCTTCGGCTTTCTGATTTTGCCCAATTTCACCACCATCGGCCTGGCGTCGGCGGTGGAGACCCTGCGCATGGCCAACCTGGCCGCGCGCAAGCCACTGTTTCGCAGCGTGCTGATTGCTGCAGACGATGCGCCGGTGATGGCCAGCAACGGCATGCGCGTGCTACCCGACTACAGTATCGCCAACGCCCCCGCGCTGGATGCCCTGCTGGTGGTCGGAGCCAACCCGATCAACCGCGGCCGTGGTAACCGCCCGCTGGTCGACTGGTTGCGCCAACTGGCCCGCCAACGCTTGCCACTGGGCGGCATCTGCACCGGCAGCTACCTGCTGGCCAAGGCCGAACTGCTCAAGGGTTACCGCTGCACCATCCACTGGGAAGACCTGCCAACGTTGCAGGCGCAATTCCCCGGCATCGTCATCTCCAGCCAGTTGTTCGAACTGGACCGCGACCGTTATACCTGCTCGGGCGGCGTAGCGGCCATGGACATGATGCTGCAACTGGTAGCCCGCGAACCCGGCGGCCAGGACATCGCGGCCAAGGCGGCCGAACTACTGCTGTGCGACCGGGTACGTGGTGAGCGCGAGCGCCAGCGGGTGCCGCTGCGCACCCTGCTTGGCAGCGCACAGCCCAAGTTGAGCCAGGTGGTGGCGATCATGGAGGCCAACCTCGAAGAGCCGTTAGGGCTGGAGGAGCTGGCCAGCCTCAACGAAGTGACCGTGCGCCAGCTGGAGCGGCTGTTCCACAAGTACCTGCAGCGCACGCCCAGCCAGTATTACCTAGAGCTGCGGCTGTCCCGGGCGCGGGAGCTGCTGCTGCGCAGTGACGTGCAGGTGCGCGAGGTGGCGCTGGCCTGCGGGTTCAGTTCGCCGGCGCACTTTTCCAAGAGCTACAGCCGGTTCTTTGGCTTGTCGCCTTTGGGGGAGCGGCGGCAGGCTTCTCTACATTGATTGAAGGATTGTGTCGGCTTTGCCGGCCTCTTCGCGGCGGTTCGGCGCGAAGAGGCCGGTGAAGATCAACTAATCTTCAAGGGCCGAATGCGCCGTTTCCCGACACATCAGCATGGCCACCAACGCCACCAGTGCCGCCGCCAGCAAATACCCCGCCGGGGCAAGCTTGCTGCCAGTCACCTGGATCAACCAGGTGGCAATGAACGGCGCAGTCCCGCCAAATAAGGCGTTAGCCACATTGAAACTCAAGGCAAAGCCGCTGAAGCGCACCCGTGTCGGGAATATCTCCGCCAGCAGGCACGGCAAGGTCCCGTCGTTCATCGCCAGCATCGCGCCGAAGAAAATCTGGATGGCCAGGATCACCAGCAGTGGTTGACCGTCCAGCAGGCGGAACAGCGGCACGGTCAGCCCCAGGAACAACAACGAGGCCACCACCAGCATGGTCTTGCGGCCAAACTGGTCGGACAGCCGGCCCATCAGGAAGATCAAGCCGATATAGGTGGCCAGCGACACCGTCGAGGCAATGAACGAGTCCCGCTCGCTCATGCCCATTTCACTGGACAGGTAGGTGGGCATGTAGCTGAGCAGCAGGTAGAACGCCACCGCGTTCAGGCAGGTGACACCAATGCCAATGGCCAGGCTGCGCCGGTGCTGGCCCAGCAGCTCGCGCAGCGGCGCCGGGGCCATACCGGCCTTGTTTTCCAGGCGCTGCTCCATCTCCAGGAACTTGGGCGTGTCCTGCAGACTCATGCGGATATAGCGCCCCACCAGGCCGAACGGCGCCGCCAGCAGGAACGGCAGGCGCCAGCCCCACTCATGCAGGGCTTCGCTGCTAAGCAGTTCGTGCAGCACCGCGACGAACGCTGCACCGAACAGCAACCCCGCCGCCGTACTGGCCGGCACGATGCTGGTGTACAAGCCACGCCGCCCGGGCGGTGCATATTCGGCCAGAAACGCCGCAGCACCGGCGTACTCGCCCGAGGCGGAGAAGCCCTGCACCAGGCGAATCAGCAGCAGCAGGCCAGGCGCCCACAGGCCGATTTGTGCATAGCCGGGCAACAGGCCGATGCAGAAGGTGGATACTGACATGATCAGGATCGACCACGACAGTGCGTTGCGCCGGCCATGGCGGTCGCCGAAATGGCCCCAGACAATGCCGCCCAGCGGGCGCACCAGGAACGACAGGGCGAACACCGCAAAGGTCGCCAGCAGGCCGGTGGCCTTGTCGGTTTGCGGGAAGAAAGTGGCGGCGATGATGGTGGCCAGGTAGCCGTAGGCGGCGTAGTCGAACCACTCGACGAAGTTGCCCATGAAACTGGCTCGGGCGGCCTTGCGCAGGGCCTGGCGTTCGGCGTTGTGTGCGGGGCCGGCGACTGCAGATGGGTCAAGGGTGGTGCTGGACATGACGGGTACCCTCTGGTTCTTTTAATTGGAGGCAGGGTCTGGTGGTCATACAGTGATTTTTTTGTTGTCTGGGCTGGCCCTTTCGCGGCTGAAGCCGCTCTCACAATGAATACCTGTGGGAGCGGCTTTAGCCGCGAAGCAGGCGACGCCGATGCTTATTTGCGAATGATGTTGTGCTCCGGCCCATACGGGAACTTGGTGATGTTCTCGGCGCCGTTGTCGTTGACAATCAGGATGTCATGCTCGCGATACCCGCCCGCCCCCGGTCGCCCTTCGGGCAGCATGATCATCGGTTCGATCGACACCACCATGCCCGGCTCCAGCACCGTGTCGATGTCTTCGCGCAGTTCCAGCCCGGCCTCGCGGCCATAGTAGTGGCTCAGGGTGCCGAACGAGTGACCATAACCGAAGGTGCGGTACTGCAGCAGGTCGTGGCGCAGGAAGATCTCGTTCAGTTCGCGGGCGATGTCGCTGCAGCGCATGCCCGGGCGTATCAGCTTCAGCCCGGCTTCGTGCACTTCGACGTTGGCCTGCCACAGGCGCAGGTATTCATCCGGGCAGTGGTCGAGGAACAGCGTGCGCTCCAGCGCGGTGTAGTAGCCGGCGATCATCGGGAAGCAGTTGAGGCTGAGGATCTCGCCCTTGCCGACCCGGCGGCTGGTCACTGGGTTATGCGCGCCATCGGTATTGAGCCCGGACTGGAACCAGGTCCAGGTGTCCATCAGCTCGGCATCGGGGAAGCGCCTGGCGATTTCACGGACCATCGCCTGGGTGGCATGCAGCGCCACTTCGTACTCAGGTACATGCTCACGCAGCGCCTCGACCACTGCCGCCCCGCCGATATCGGCCACCTGCGCGCCGTGGCGGATCAGCGCCTGCTCCTCGGCCGACTTGATCATGCGCATGCGCATGCACGGCGCGCCAATGTCCACCAGCTCTGCCTTGGGGTAGCAGGCAGCGAGCTTGCCGTGGTTCTGCAGGTTGAGGTGGTCGTATTCCACGCCAATGCGCGAGGCCAGCGGCAGTGCCTGCTGGATGGCGACGAAGTAGTTGTCGCGCTGCCAGTCGGTGTAGACGATGTTGTCAGTGCCGACCGTGCGCCGCCAGGGTTGCCCGCCGTCGATGTTGGCACTGATCGACACCACCTTGTCCTGGGTGATCACCAGCGCATACGGGCGGCCGAACGAGCAGTAGAGGAAATCGCTGTAGTAGTTGACGTTGTGGTACGAGGTAAAGATCGCCGCCTCGATGTCCTGTTCGGCCATGTAGGCCCGCAGCCGGGCGTGGCGGGCGGCGTATTCCTGGGCTGAGAACGTTGGCTGTACCTTGTCGCCGTTGCGGATTTTCAGGGTCTTGGGCATTTGCATGGTCGGGGTTCCTTGTCGTTGTGAGCACGCTGTTCAGGCCGGCCGCCTGAGAAGCATTGCAACAGAACCGACGAGGACGCTTTTGTATCTATCCGACCTGGAATTGGCGGGATCGCCACCTGCCCTGGGGCTGCTTTGCAGCCCATCCGACCGGTCCGGCGCCCCGGCAAGGCCGCTCCCACAAGGTCCTGCGTACGCCGATCAATGTGGGAGCGGCCTTGTGTGGCGATAGGGGCGCAAAGCGCCCCCCGCTGCGAACAACGTTACTTCAGGTCAAAACGGTCCAGCTCCATGACCTTCTCCCAGGCCGCAACAAAGTCCCGCACGAACTTGTCACCACCATCACCACTGCCATACACCTCACTCAACGCCCGCAGTTGCGCATGCGAACCAAACACCAGGTCAACCCGGCTACCGGTCCACTTCACCTGCCCGGTCTTGCGGTCGCGGCCTTCGAAGGCTTCGTTGTCCGCCGAGGTCGGCTTCCACTCCACGCTCATGTCCAGCAGGTTGCGGAAGAAGTCGTTGCTCAGGGTGCCGACCTTGTCGGTGAACATACCTTGCTGGCTGCCGCCATGGTTGGCGCCCAGCACACGCAGGCCGCCAATCAGCACGGTCAGCTCCGGCGCGGTCAGGGTCAGCAACTGGGCCTTGTCCAGCAGCAGCTTCTCGGCCTTGACGCTGTAGCGGCCCTTGCTGAAGTTGCGGAAGCCATCGGCCAGCGGCTCCAGCACGGCGAACGACTCGACGTCGGTTTGCGCCTGGGTGGCATCGGTACGCCCCGGGCGGAACGCCACACTGACATTGTGCCCGGCGTCTTTGGCGGCTTTCTCCACCGCTGCGGCACCGGCGAGCACGATCAGGTCGGCCAGGGAGATTTTCTTGCCACCGGCATTGAACTCGGCCTGTATCTTCTCCAGTGCCGCCAGCACCTTGCCGGTGCCCTGGTTGGCCGCCCAGTCCTTCTGCGGCGCCAGGCGCAGGCGGCCACCGTTGGCCCCGCCCCGTTTGTCCGAACCACGGAAGGTCGATGCCGATGCCCAGGCAGTGGCCACCAGCTCACCAACGCTCAGGCCCGAAGCCAGCACCTTGGCCTTGAGTGCGGCAATGTCCTGCTCGCCCACCAGCGGGTGGTCGACTTTGGGCAGCGGGTCTTGCCACAACAGCTCTTCGTTGGGCATTTCCGGGCCCAGGTAGCGTGCCAGCGGGCCCATGTCGCGGTGGATCAGCTTGTACCAGGCGCGGGCGAAGGCGTCGGCCAGTTGGTCAGGGTTGTCCTTGAAGCGCCGGGCGATCGGCTCGTAGATCGGGTCGAAGCGCAGCGCCAGGTCGGAGGTGAGCATCGACGGTGCATGGCGCTTGGCCGGGTCGTGGGCATCCGGCACGCTGCCTGCGCCTTTGCCGTCCTTCGGCCGCCACTGGTGCGCACCGGCCGGGCTCTTGGTCAGCTCCCAGTCGAAGTTGAACAGGTTGTTGAGGTACTCGTTGCTCCACTTCGTGGGGGTCGAGGTCCAGATCACTTCCAGGCCGCTGGTAATGGCATCGCCGCCCTTTCCGCTGCCAAACTTGTTGGCCCAACCCAGGCCCTGCAGCTCCAGGCCTGCCGCTTCCGGCTCGGGGCCAACGTTATCGGCGGGGCCGGCACCGTGGGTTTTGCCGAAGGCGTGGCCACCGGCAATCAGCGCCACGGTTTCTTCATCGTTCATGGCCATGCGCCCGAATGTGTCACGGATGTCCTTGCCCGAAGCCACCGGGTCGGGATTACCCTCCGGGCCTTCCGGGTTCACGTAGATAAGGCCCATCTGCACCGCGGCCAGCGGGTTTTCCAGGTTGCGTTCACCCTGTAGGGTGCGGCTTTCCTCCTCGGGGCGCTTGGCAGGTTCTGCCACAAGGTCGCCTTTGCCCGGTGGCTGGGCCTTGCCGTAGCGGGTATCACCGCCCAGCCAGACCTTCTCCGACCCCCAGTACACATCTTCGTCCGGTTCCCACACATCGGCACGGCCGCCAGAGAAGCCAAAGGTCTTGAAGCCCATGGATTCAAGGGCAACGTTGCCGGTAAGCACGATCAGGTCGGCCCAGGAAATCTTGTTGCCGTACTTCTGCTTGATCGGCCACAGCAGGCGCCGCGCCTTGTCCAGGCTGACGTTGTCTGGCCAGCTGTTGAGCGGGGCGAAACGTTGCTGGCCAGAGCCCGCACCGCCACGGCCATCGCCAATGCGGTAGGTACCAGCGCTGTGCCAGGCCATGCGGATGAACAATGGACCGTAGTGGCCGAAGTCGGCTGGCCACCAGTCCTGCGAGTCGGTCATCAAGGCGGTCAGGTCTTTCTTCAGGGCCTGGAAGTCGAGGCTCTTGAACGCCTTGGCATAGTCGAAGCCAGGGTCCATCGGATCGGACTTGGACGAGTGCTGGTGAAGAATTCTCAGGTTGAGCTGGTCAGGCCACCAGTCACGGTTGGTGGTGCCGCCACCTGCGGTTTGATGGAACGGGCATTTCGATTCGTTCGACATCTGCGGGTACCTTTGGGTCGGTTATCCAGATTTCCGGTCTATGCCAGGTGTTCTTTCAGCCGAGCGCGTGTGCTCATGCTACCCCTCATCAGGTGTACACGGGGCTTGCGAAGCTGTCACGGCGGGTTGGCGCGGTCTTGCACGCAGGTGCTGACACACCGCCCGTTCGCGGAATTCGCGGGGCCAGGGGAAAGACTAGCCGAGCTTGGGCAGAGTTCTAATAGAGTGGCTATTAGAGGGCGATAGGTTGGCTCTGTCAGGCCTGCACCTGCCACGGCCTTGTGCAATACCGGGGAGAGCTAGCTTGCCGGCGATAGGGCCGGCACATCCATACAAGGCAAACAGGCCACCCACATGCTTCAATACACCGCCAACCCCTCTACTCCGGAACCTGCCCCCTCATGAACCGCAACGACCTGCGCCGCGTCGACATGAACCTGCTGGTGCTGTTCGAAGCCCTGATGATCGAACGCAACCTGACTCGCGTTGGTGAAAAACTGTTCATCACCCAGTCCACTGTCAGCGCCGCCCTCGCCCGCCTGCGCGAGCTGTTCGACGACCCGCTGCTGATCCGCAGCGGCCGGGCCATGGAGCCCACGCCAAGGGCCATGCAGATTTTCGCCGAGCTGGGGCCGGCTATGGACGTGATTTCCGCCGCCATCAGCCGCGCCCGCGAGTTCGACCCGGCCAACAGCTGCAACGTGTTCCGCCTGGGCTTGTCGGACGATGCCGAATTCGGCCTGTTCCCGGCCCTGCTGCAAGCCCTGCGCGAGAAAGCCCCGGACATCAGCGTGGTGGTGCGTCGGGCCAACTTCCTGCTGATGCCGGGTTTGCTGGCCAGCGGCGAAATCTCGGTAGGCGTGAGCTATACCACCGACCTGCCGGCCACCGCCAAGCGCCGCAAGCTGCGCGACATCGGCGTGCGAGTGCTGCGTGCCGACGACCGCCCGGGGCCGCTGACCCTCGACGAATATTGCGCCCGGCCGCATGTGATGGTGTCGTTCTCTGGCGACATGAGCGGCAACATCGACCTCGACCTGGCGCGCATCGGCCGTTGCCGCAAGGTGGTGCTGGCGGTGCCGCAGTTCGGTAGCCTGCGCGCCCTGCTGCGCAACACCGAGCTGATCGCCACGGTGCCGGACTACGCCGCCTGCGCCCTGGCCGACGACGGCAGCCTGCGCGCCGACCCGGCGCCATTCGACATCACCGAGGCTGAGCTTTCGATGGTGTGGAGCGGTGCCCAGGACAACGACCCGGCCGAGCGCTGGCTGCGCGAACGCATCTTGCAGTTCATGGCTACGCAGTGACACATCGACCTCATCGATAGCCACCATGAATGCCATCAAGTTCCGCTGTGGCCGGCGCGGGCGGAAGATGGTGGCATTCACTGAATCGCTGAGGGATCACCCCATGAAATCCGGCATGATCGCTGCCCTGCTTGCCTTGTTGGCCGCCCTCGGCGGTTGTGCCAGCCCGGCCGCCACCGATACCGCGCGGCCCTTCGGGCACTTCTATTCGGCCACAGCCATTTCCAGCGTCGCCCTGGCCCCCGGGCAGCGGGTGGCGGTGTTGCTGGGGCGTGATGCCGAGGCAACCCTCAATTACCTCAGCAGCCACCGCACCCAGGCTGCCGCGCCGGTAGCAGGCCAGCATATTCCGGTGGCGACCCTGAACAGCGAAAGCCAGGCCTATGACTGGCTGGCACGCTCGCTGGCGCAGCAGTTCGCCGAAGTCACCTTTTATGACGACCTGGACACGCTGCTGGGCGACCATCCGGACGTGATCGTGCTGCTGGACATCGAAAGCCGCTTGGCCAGTGTGGGTATCGAGAGCCGGGTGGTGGCGCGTTTTTTCGATGATCAGCTGACCTACATCGGCCGCGCCGAAGGGCGGGCCAGCAAGCGCCTGGGCGATGTGGCGCGGGTGATGGAAGATGAGCGGGCGGTGCAGGCGGATGCGCTGCGGGACTTCGACGATTCGTTGCAGGCTTTGATGAAGGGGCGAGTCTGATGGCCCTTTCGCGGCGGTTCGACGCCTCGATGAACCCGCTCCCACAGGTACACCACAGTGCTTCGATACTGTGCCGAACCGTGGGAGCGGGTTCACCCGCGAGGAGGCCGGTACAGGTTACTTACCCCGCTGCATCCACGCCGCCCCCAGCCCACTGAGGCATATCACCGAAATACCCACCAGGCTCAAGGTATCCGGCACCTGGCTATAGATGATCAACCCAAGCAAACCGGCAAACACGATCTGGCAATAGCTGAACGGCGCCAGCAACGCCGGTGCCGCATGACGGAAGGCTTGGGTCAGTAGCAGGTGCGCGGTCATGCCAAAACCGCCCAGCGCCAGCATCAGCAGCGCATGGTCCCAACGCGGCACTTCCCAGAAGAACGGCACCAGCGCACTCATCGCCAGGGTGTTGCACAGCCCTGCATAGAAGTTGCTGGTGGTCGGGCTGTCGTGCGCAGCGAGGATGCGCGTCAGCAACTGATAGAAACAGAAGCCCAACGCCGAACCGAACGGGTACAGAATGGCCGGGGTGAACATCGCCCCCCCCGGGTGCACCACCACCAGCACGCCGATAAAGCCCAGCACCACCGCCACCCATTGCCCTACCGTCACCCGCTCCTTGAGCAGCGGCGCCGACAACGCGGTAACCAGCACCGGGGCGAGGAAGTTGACCGCCGTGGCCTCGGCCAGTGGCAGGTACTGCAGGCCGGTGGTGAACAGCAAGCTGGTGCTCAGCAGGCTCAGTGCCCGCAAGGTCTGCAACACCGGGCGGCGCGTGCGCAGCACGTTGAGGCCGGCCTTGGGCAGGAAGATGCCGGCCATCAGCAGCGTATGCACTACATAGCGCGCCCATACCACCATGACGATCGGGTACAGGCCGCCAAGGAATTTCGACAGGGCATCGTGGCTGGCGAACAGGAACGTCGCCACTACCACCAGGGCAATGCCGCGCAGGGGTTGGTTGACGCCGGACAGCGGTGTGCTGGAACTCATGGCTCTCTCGATGACGACGCGGCCGAATGCCACGCCCAGGGAAGGCCGCACAGGCATGGCCTGGCGGATGCAACAGCTCGGATTCTAGAAGAGATGCCGCAGCATAAGGAAGTTCAAATGCCGCTTGTCCAGGCTGATTGCAATTTTTGTTCGCTGACCGACCACTTTCCACCCCGCACGCATGGCCCGTGTGGAGCTGATCACCGACCATCGAGCGCGAACCCAGCACACCCTACAAGGAATTTACATGCAAAGGCTCACCACCCGTAACGGCCTGGACCTGCCCGCAATCGGCCTGGGCACCTGGCCAATGACCGGCACCGAGTGCACCCAGGCCGTGCGCCAGGCGCTTGAAGTGGGTTACCGGCACATCGACACTGCCACCGCCTACGACAACGAAGCGGCCGTCGGCCAGGCCCTGCGCGACAGCGACGTGCCGCGCGAGCAGATCCACCTGACCACCAAGGTATGGTGGGACCGCCTGGAGCCCAAGGCCATGCGCCAGTCGCTGGAAGACAGCCTGCGCGCGCTGGGTACCGAGCAGGTCGACCTGTTCCACATCCACTGGCCCGGCAAGGACTGGGACCTGGCCCGCTGCATCGACACCCTGGTGGCGCTGCACGATGAAGGCAAGGTGCGCAACATCGGCGTGGCCAACTTCCCGTTGGGGTTGTTGCGCCAGGTGATCGAGACCTTGGGCGCGCCGTTGTCGGCGATCCAGGTGGAATACCATGTGCTGCTCGATCAGCAACCGCTGCTCGACTACGCCCGGCGCCACGATCTGCTGCTCACTGCCTTTACCCCACTGGCCCGCGGCCAGGCAGCGGCACAGCCGGTGATCCAGGAAATTGCCCGCAAGCATGGCGTGCTACCCAGCCAAGTGGCCCTGAAGTGGTTGCTGGACCAGGACGGCGTGGCGGCGATCCCCAAGGCCAGCAGCCGCGACAACCAGCTGGCCAACCTGGCGGCATTTAACGTGCAACTGGATGACCAAGACCGCGCGGCGATTGCCGGCTTGCCGAAAGACCAGCGCGTGGTAAGCCCGGCGTTTGCGCCGGACTGGAACAGCTAACCCCGAAAGCTGGCGCGCTCCCCTCTCTAGCAGCAACTGTCTTGCTGAAAATCCAAAATCTTGTGCGATCCCTGCGGGAGCAGCCAGCTCAAGGCCACTCGATTAATGCAAGGCAGTTGCTCCCTCAGATATTGCCCAATCTTCAGGCTATCGCCGCACCTGTAGGAGCGGCTTTAGCCGCGAACACCCGCGCACAGCCGGTGCCTACCACCACGTCGACGCCTCGACACGCCCGCCCCCACTAAACATTGCGCAAGCGCTTGGATTATGAGCAAGGCAGTTGCTCCTGCAAAGGTTCGCGGCACCTTGCAGAGGGCGGAGTGATGGCCGGTCGCCTCATGCCTCTTGCCAAAAGTTTGGAATACCATAATATGATATCCCGTAGACCTTGAATCTGCAGGCCGGCACCTACAATTACAAACGGCCACATGACACTTTGTTTTAGCTGCTCCCCGAACACTGTTGGCGGGCGCACCAAAAGCCCCGCCTCGAATAACAAAAGCAACGAGGGCGTAACCATGCTGTTGAGCAAACGTGTAACCGCAGTGCTGTCCGCCAGCCTGCTGACCCTGGCATGTCAGGCCGCCCAGGCCGCCGACAGCCTGAACTTCGTCAGCTGGGGCGGTACCACCCAGGACGCCCAGAAAGAAGCGTGGGCCGTACCCTTCACCAAAGCCACCGACATCAAAGTCGTCCAGGACGGCCCCACTGACTACGGCAAGCTCAAGGCCATGGTCGAGAGCGGCAACGTGCAGTGGGACGTGGTCGATGTCGAAGCCGACTTTGCCCTGCGTGCCGCCAGCGAAGGCCTGCTGGAACCCCTCGATTTCAACCAGATCAAACGCGACAAGATCGACCCGCGTTTCGTCTCCGACCACGGCGTCGGCTCGTTCTTCTTCTCCTTTGTGCTGGGCTACAACGAAGGCAAGCTCGGTGCCAACAAACCAGTGGACTGGACCGCGCTGTTCGACACCAAGACCTACCCCGGCAAACGCGCCCTGTACAAATGGCCGAGCCCCGGCGTACTGGAACTGGCCCTGCTGGCCGACGGCGTAGCCCCCGACAAGCTCTACCCGCTGGACCTGGACCGCGCCTTCAAGAAGCTCGACACCATCAAGCAGGACATCGTCTGGTGGGGTGGTGGCGCCCAGTCGCAACAGCTGCTGGCCTCTGGTGAAGCCTCGCTCGGCCAGTTCTGGAACGGCCGCGTCTATGCCCTGCAGCAAGATGGTGCACCCGTTGGCGTGAGCTGGAAGCAGAACCTGGTCATGGCCGACTTCCTGGTCATCCCCAAAGGTGCCAAGAACAAAGATGCGGCCATGAAGTTCCTGGCCAACGCCAGCAGCGCCGAGGGCCAGGCCGAGTTCGCCAACAAGACCGCCTACGCGCCGGTGAACGTCGACAGCGTGGCCAAACTGAACAAAGACCTCGCACCGAACCTGCCAACCGCCTACGCCCAGGACCAAGTCACCCTCGACTTTGCCTACTGGGCCAAGAACGGCCAGGCCATCGCTGCCCGCTGGAATGAGTGGTTGGTCAAATGAAAGTCGCCATCAACGCCCTGCATAACGCGCAAGGAGCCCCCACGGGCGCCGGCGCCCCGGGTACGGCCCCGCGCCGCGTCAGCCTGAGCCAACGCTGGAAAGGTAGCCGCAACCTGCTGCCGGCCCTGCTGTTCCTTGGCCTGTTCTTTTTCGCCCCGCTGGTCGGCCTGTTGCTGCGCGGGGTGCTGGAGCCAACGCCTGGGCTGGGCAACTACGAGCAGCTGTTCGCCAACTCGGCCTACGCACGGGTGCTGTTCAACACCTTCTCGGTGGCCGGCGTGGTCACCCTGATCAGCGTGCTGCTGGGCTTCCCGCTGGCCTGGGCGATCACCCTGGTGCCCAAGGGCTGGGGCCGCTGGCTGCTGAACATCGTGCTGCTGTCGATGTGGACCAGCCTGCTGGCACGCACCTATTCGTGGCTGGTACTGCTGCAAAGCTCGGGGGTGATCAACAAGGCGTTGATGGCCATGGGTATCATCGATGCCCCGCTGGAAATGGTGCACAACCTCACCGGCGTGGTGATCGGCATGAGCTACATCATGATCCCGTTCATCGTGCTGCCGCTGCAGGCGACCATGCATGCCATCGACCCGATGGTGCTGCAGGCCGGCTCGATCTGCGGCGCCAGCCCGTGGACCAACTTCTGGAAGGTGTTCCTACCGCTGTGCCGCTCGGGGCTGTTCTCCGGGGCGCTGATGGTATTCGTGATGTCGCTCGGTTACTACGTCACCCCGGCCCTGCTGGGTGGTGCACAAAACATGATGCTGCCCGAATTCATCATCCAGCAGGTGCAGTCGTTCCTCAACTGGGGCCTGGCCAGCGCCGCCGCCGCACTGCTGGTGGTAATCACCCTGGTGCTCTTCTACCTGTACCTGAAGCTGCAGCCGGAGTCCCCGGTTGGCAACGCGAGGTAAACCGCCATGCTCCTGTCTCCCAATGCCATGGGCCGCCCGCTGCGTACCGGCCTGTACCTGACCACCGGGGTGATCGCGGCCTTCCTGCTGCTGCCAGTGGTGTTCATCGTGATGCTGTCGTTCGGCTCGTCGCAGTGGCTGGTGTTCCCGCCGCCGGGCTGGACCTTCAAGTGGTACGGCCAGTTCTTCTCCAACCCAGAGTGGATGGACGCCGCGCTGGCCAGCCTGAAGGTGGCCGTGTTGACCACCATCGCTGCCGTGCTGCTGGGCCTGCCCAGCGCGTTCGCCCTGGTGCGTGGCCGCTTCCCGGGCCGCGAACTGCTGTACGGGCTGTTCACCATGCCGATGATCGTGCCGCTGGTGATCATTGCCGTGGCGGTGTACGCGCTGTTCCTCAAGCTGGGCTACACCGGCACGCTGTTCGCCTTCGTGGTCAGCCATGTGATCGTCGCCCTGCCCTTCACCATCATCTCGATCATCAACTCGCTAAAGCTGTTCGACCAGTCGATCGAGGATGCCGCGGTGATCTGCGGTGCCTCGCGCCTGCAGGCAATCTTCAAGGTAACCTTCCCGGCGATTCGCCCGGGCATGATCGCCGGTGGCCTGTTTGCCTTCCTGGTGTCGTGGGATGAAGTGGTGCTGAGCGTGATGATGGCCAGCCCCGACCTGCAGACCCTGCCAGTGAAGATGTGGACCACCCTGCGCCAGGACCTCAGCCCGGTCATCGCCGTGGCCTCGACCCTGCTGATCGGCCTGTCGCTGCTTGTCATGTTCATTGCCGCCGCCATGCGCCGGCGCACCGAAAACGCCTGAGCGCGGAGAAAACAACAATGAGTGCAGTGATCAAAGACAACGCGCACGGCAAGACCCTGGTCAGCCTGCGCGGCCTGAACAAGCACTACGGCGACTTCACCGCCGTGGACAACCTCGACCTGGAAATCCAGGACGGCGAGTTCCTGACCTTCCTCGGCTCCAGCGGTTCGGGCAAGTCCACTACCCTGTCGATGCTGGCCGGCTTCGAAA
The DNA here is from genome assembly GCF_039673335.1 of Pseudomonas sp. TWI929. Lineage (NCBI taxonomy): Bacteria > Pseudomonadati > Pseudomonadota > Gammaproteobacteria > Pseudomonadales > Pseudomonadaceae > Pseudomonas > Pseudomonas sp. TWI929. Next base: position 1,066 of record NZ_JBDJLK010000028.1, on the reverse strand, counting down.
CACCGAGCAGCGGCGAGATCCTGGTCGATGGCCAGTCGCTGGTCAACGTGCCGCCGCACAAGCGTGACATCGGCATGGTGTTCCAGCGCTACTCGCTGTTCCCGCACTTGAACGTGCGCGACAACATTGCCTTCCCGCTGGCCATCCGCAAGCTCAACGCTGCCGAGACCAGCAAGCGCGTCGACGCCATGCTCAAGCTGGTGCAGCTGGAGAAATTCGCCCACCGCAAGCCGTCGCAGATGTCTGGCGGCCAGCAGCAGCGCGTGGCGATTGCCCGCGCCCTGGTGTACGAACCACGCATCCTGCTGATGGACGAACCGCTCGGCGCGCTGGACAAGAAGCTGCGTGAAGACCTGCAGGACGAACTGCGCCAGCTGCACCGCCGCCTGGGTATCACCATTGTCTACGTCACCCACGACCAGGAAGAAGCCATGCGCCTGTCGCAGCGCATCGCCATTTTCAGCCACGGCAAGATCGTTGGCCTGGGCACCGGTTACGACCTGTACCAGAACCCGCCGAATGCCTTCGTCGCCTCGTTCCTGGGCAACTCCAACTTCCTGCGGATCAAGGCCAGCAGTAATGGCGCGGGCAGCTTCGAGGGCCAGCCGGTGGCGATTCGCCTGACCCCGGGCCTGGCCGCCTCGCAGGATGCACTGATCATGGTGCGGCCGGAAAAGGCCCTGGCCCTGACTGCCGAACAGGCCGCGCGCGAGCCGCTGCCTGCAGGCTGGAACGAGGTCAGCGCCAAGGTGGGTGAAGTGCTGTTCCTGGGTGAGAGCCAAACCTGCCATGTGGTGACTGCAGGCGGTACCGAGTTGACGGTGAAGGCGCTTTCGGCTGCGGGCATGCCGATGCAGCCGGGTGATACCGTGAAAGTGCGCTGGGCGGTGGCTGATGCCTGCATCTATACCGAGTGGGCCGAAAGTGACCTGAACAAATCGGCCGGGGCGCATTGAGATCGCCGGGGCCGCTCTGCGGCCCATCGCCGGCCAGGCCGCGGCCACCGGGAGCGTGGCCATCCTGAAGGTGGCGGTGTAACAGGGGGGGCGGGCGTGGCGGCGGTGGG